>NZ_JBSGJD010000010.1:0-78957 GCF_053605405.1 Amycolatopsis sp. NPDC003861 | reverse complement strand
AGCGCCCGCCGCACGGTGCGCCAGCCGACTCCGTGCTTGCGCTCGATCGCCCGGCCGGACATGCCCTCGCGGGCGTCACGCCGGATCGCGGCGTACAGCTCGGCCTTCGACATGCCCGGCATCGACGCTCCTCACTTCGAGGCACATCGATGCTGCCACCGCAAGGCCCAAGTGACGTCAAAATTCGCTGACAGCAACCCGCCCTTCACCGGCAGTGCTGTCACAGATCGCGGGTAAGTGACGTCGCATCACACGTTCAAAACCACGCGCCTGAGGCGGGCACAGTCGCCTCCCGCAGAGCCCGTGCCTTATCGAACGCCACCACTGAGGGCGACCACGCGCACATCGTGGCGGCTTGCCGACATCTGGGACACGGTCACATACTGGTCGCGGCGACGATGGGCCACGCGCCCGCGAACCGGTCGACGGTCCCGCTTCTTAGCGGGACACGGGCAAGTCGTTCCGCGCGCGGATCGAGACGTCGCGCCGGAGCGCCGCGAATCCACCGGAACGGCACCAACTCTGGCAGTCATACCGAACGGCACATGGCCTCGTAGGAGATCGAGTACCCGAGGGCTGCAATTCCCCGACAATAATTCGCGTCGATGACTGAGTGTCATGGTAGTCAGGTATGAGCGTGGCAGCCCTACGCGTGGTGGTCGAGTGGCGGCGAGATGGTGTAACGCCCGCCTCGAAGGGCCCGACTCCTACAGACATGTCGAGACGAGAAGGTGCAAGGTGTCGGGCACACGCCCCGACGATGCTGCTGATACTTGCGCTGACAGTGTGCTCTTGCGGCGCCAATTCACTCGCTAACACACCAGAAGGCAAATCTGCGAGCGCGAGCTCAACCACGCAGCCTCCAACGAGTGCTCCAGCTAAGACTATCGTTGGCATCGCTGTTTGCTCAGACGACCTGGCGATCACCCTCGTCGATAGCGCAACTGGCCAAGTTGCAGCCGTCATGGATCCACCTCCGCAAGGTATCGACGGCAACACCTTCCAGCCAACCGGCTTCAATAGCGCTGGAGGCCTGACAAAAGACCAACAATGTGGCAGCTACAGCTACGACGCCAGCCTTCAAAAGGTTGCGGGATCCGACGGCTCAGCCAGGTCTGAATATGTTGCCGCCTACTTCGACATGCGACTTGGAAAAGTCGTTGACTTGGAGGAATTTCCGAGTTCGAACGGGTCATTCTCCAAACCCGAGAGTGAAGGGATTCCGAGCGTACAGTTCGATAGCGGAAGCGAAAATATTTGGTGGTATAGGGTAATAACGCACCAGGATGATCGCCTTGGCATGGTCTATGACAAGGTCGTAGTCGCGGGCATCGGTCGCAGTGTCTCGTATCCGCTGAAGGATAGGGTCAGGTGCTGCGAGCAGGCATATTTGGCGATTCCGGCAGACGGATCCTTCCCAACCCTGGTTGATTCGGAACCGTCTAGCTCTCCCGGTAAAGCCAACTTGTTCAGACCGAACGGTTCAGTCGCAATCGACCAGACACCCCCGCAGCCCGCACCTGTAGACCACCTATCGGCAGATTTGCTACCAGCCACAAAGTATACGTACGGCACTATCCGTCCTTCTTCCGACGGGAAGCATGGAGCCTTCGCCGCATCAGACGACGGCGAGCACTGGTCGATTTGGACCGTGGCGGCGAGTGGCGGAGAGCCGGTCAAAGTTGCCGACCTCCCGCCTGGGCGTCGTTATCGAGATGTCATCCGCTATGGGGCGCTCACTGTGAGTGGTCGCCCCTAGACGACTGGTCCTAAGGTGCTCACCGCGCGCCTGACTCGTGCTCGGTGCGCCCACACTTCCCGAGCCCGATCAGAGGAAGAATCTCGACCCGCGCCGGGCGCACCTTTGGGAATCTCGGCGCTGGCCAGGTCTCGGCTGACCCAGTACAACGACACCGAACTGCTCTTCGGAGGCATGGCGCTGTTATCCCAGCTCGTCGCGGCCCACGCCGCCGCCGCCGGCTGAGCCGTCGATGGGGCGCCAATCGTCCCGATCCTCGCCCCCCGATCACCCGCGACCGTGGGGCGGCCGGTCAGCGCTGCCTGAGGGCGACATATGGCAAAATGAGCGCCGTGGGCAGACGACTGGTTCGCAGCGGCCTAGCCGCTCGCCGGATCGCGCCCGCGGCCGTTGCCGCTTTGATCGCGGTCGCAGCGGCAGCAGCTGGCTTCCATGAGCAGCCGAACAGCTTTCAGCTGGCCAGCACACTTGCCGTCGCGCTCTTGGCCGCACTTGCAACCTATGACTTCAAAAAAAACTTGACAGAAAGTGGACGAGAACTACGGCGTTGCAACGTTGCTGGTCAGCGGCTCGACTAATCTGACCGCTGTGCTATGTCGATCACGTCCCCGAACCGGCACAGCGGCCGATCGTTTCCGCCTGGCGCTGCGCGTAGGCGACGCCGTCGTTCACCCACGCACGCGTGAGCAGCCAGCCCCGGCGCGTGCTGGTGTCGTACCGCTCGCCGCAGGACCGGCACTCGATGCGACGTGATTCCGCGGGGGACGCGGCACGAACGCCGGTCAGCACCTCGGCAAGACGTTCAACACGGAGTTCGCGAAGGTGGCCAGACGGCGAATGATTCAGCGCCGGCACATGGGTCGCCGCCCTCGTTGGCGGAGTATGCATCGCAGGACTGGTTGCAGTGTTCCGAAGAAGCCGAAGCAGGGAAAGGCCCCTCTCCGGACTCGAAAGGGGCCCTGAAGAGGAGCTCTTGCGTATCGACCTTCCAAGTACTCGACACGCAGGCCCAGGCCTCGGAGGGTGCTCACGATGAATTCCAGCTTTTCCGAGTTATGCAGCCAGACGACACCATATACGACAGGCCCGAACGCACCACGCACTCCAGATAGATGCCGACGCGAAGGGAACCCCACCAGGGACCAGTTATGACGCCAGCGGGACGGCTGGCGCGAGCAGCCCGAGCAGGACCAGACGAAGACCTCGCATCTGACTTGGCGTCATCTGATCCTTTGGCACGCGAATCAAGCTATGACATTCGCCTAGAACCGGGTCTTCCTCATCGACCTTGTCGACGACGCCAGCGGCGTATGTGTCATTGTTCTTGCGCGCTTCCCCAACAGTCATCTGAAAGACTTTTCGACCACCCCTACCCGAGTTCTCGATGTCGACGATGTCCAGATTACGGTCACGCATCAGCTGTTCACGATAGACCGACCAGCCGTCATACTCCTTTGCGGACATGCTGGCAGCTAGCAAGGTAGGTTTACTCGACAGAAGATCTACATGATCTGGCACGTCCGGGTTTCCAAAGCGAAAGATCAGCTGATCGTCGGGAATGGATTCGTCGTCCCATTGCCATTCATCGGTCATTTCGCAGAGAAGATCCTTCTCCAATCCGGATTCTGCACATTCACCTTACGCGTCAGGATGTTCAGCAGTTTCCTGACAGTCGCAAGGTCTACTTCGGCGCCCTCAGCACTAGCGTGGTCGACGTTAATCTCGATCTTCCCGTCGCTCAGAATGATCAGGTAGAAGGAGCCGTCCCGCGCGACTCCAATCTCTATACGTTGCTCACCGACCACCCATTCGGCTATGAGACCGCCGTCGTCATCCGCTGAGATGTACGGGAAAAGCGTCCCATCATCACCAACGTGCCTCAAGAGGATGTCTGCCATCGCCCGCACCGCTTGAGGCGCAACCGAGAGATGATCATTACCATGAAGATGACCGAGCCTCGTCCTGCAGTAGCGGAAGTAGCCGACTCGCTCGGCAGAAGACCGGCCAGGATGCCCCCACGACAACAAGCGCACGTCATCGGTAGTTCGCTCGCTCACGGTGACTCGCGTGAACTCATGCGGCTCGCGCAGTCGTTTCGATCTGCGCTGGGCGAGTGAACTGCGATCCTTCGCACGGTAACTGGCAAGTGCCGGAACACTCGTGGAGCGCGTCTCGAATGGAGCAACAATGGTATCGAACGGAGTAACGTACGCCTTCACCGTTGCCCCCATTCGGCACGCATCGAGTCACTGGTAAGACGGAAGAATAGCTCCAACGCAGCGGTGTGCGCAACGTCCAGACGATCTCCCAGGCTGCTGCCCTCAACTCGATCACATTGCACGTCGACGATGAAATTGGTTCCGATGCCATCCGGGCCGGGATCGACTGCGACGAAGTTATGGGATTGTTCGTCTCCAGCATCCTCAACGTCACTAAACCGCATGCCCGAGTACTTGCTTGCCGGCAGGTCGACTGGGCTAGCAACTTTCCAACCAGTAAGCATGCCGACACAGAAGTCTCGCACATTGATGTCGACCAGGTTTTCGTAAGTGGCATCCATTCGAAGAACTTCGATCGGATTATCTGCAGCTACAGCCACTTCCTGACAGAACTCATCGAATCTATCGAGGAGTTCTTGCTTGAGGCTTTCGTACCCAACGTAGCGAGACCCAACGTCAGGGTCAGCGAACCGCCAAACGAGCTCAAATCTGTCCTGCTGTACACGTATGGCGCGATCACCATTGACACTGCTCATGACGTAGCTGGGCAAGATCACATGCGCGGCACCAACGGCGACCACATACCCGTCCTCGCCGAAGTTGCGCCAAGCCGACGTGGTCGGGAATTCGTCCAGCTTTGGGTAGCGGTCTACCCACCTTTGACGAGCACTGAAGATGTCTGACGTAAGGAGGTCAAAACGCGGCTCAAAGAACAGGCTGAGAGTCACCTGTTGCACTGGCGGGCGCTCGAACTCGATGGCGCCACGATCTTCTCGCGGATCTGACATACAAGTAACTTAGCTCACAACCACTCAACGCCGCGTGAGCTAAACAGTTCTTCTCCGCGTCGTTCAGTCGGACGGTAACCGATCGAACACCCTGTGCATCCTGCAGATACCACTTAACGTGTCGGCTTGATCACCCTACGTAAGCAAACTGGCGTGATCAAATGGTTTTACAACGTTTCGATAAAGATTCGACGGTATGACTTGTTCGTCAAACCTAGTCGACCTTGTCGACCTCGGCCACCGCTTCGCGGGGACAACATCCAAGCGCCGCGCGCGTTTGACCTCTGATTAGACGTGGTTACGAGACGTCGTGTCCCGCATTTCGCTGACGCGGCCCACGGCGCCGGTTCCCGATTGGGTACAGGTTGTCGCTCGGTTGAGCTACGCGCCGGTCTGGGGCACCACGAACGTGTCAGAGCACGGCAGCAGCCGATACTGGCCAATGGCAGTCGCATTACCGATCGCGTCCATCCTCGCGCTGCTTCTTCAGCGGCGCGCGTTGAGCCAGCTCGGGCGAGCGGAGGAACTCGTTCAGCTCGAGGTCGTACTGGAACGTCGGCGACCGCGAGTAAGGCCGCCGTTCTCGGTCTGATTGCCGCCCTTACCCACCCGCAGCGCCGCGTGACAGTTCCGCTGCACACCCTCGGGCTTCCCGCTGCTGCCGTGCCCGAGCCGGTCGCCGTGGATGTGACGATCTACCCCCACAGTCTGATGATTGACCAGGTGCTGGCCGCCATTGCCGCAGCCGTACATTCCACGCCGGCACGCCTAGCCAGCATCTCGAGGAGCTCAGCGCCAGGGAACACCGCTGACCGTGCTCATCGACCCCTAGGCGTTACCTGTGCCCCGCTGGGGCGGCACGGACATGCACTCGAACACCTGCGTCTTGCCCTCGATCTGGCCCGGAACCACCACGACGAGAGACAGCAGGCTCACGGCCCCTTATCAGCTCCCCACGCATCGTGCATCGGACCTCCTGGCCACCCGCGCCGTGCACCGCCGCTGAGATCGTGCGTCGCGGGACGATCGCCGGGGACGGCACAGGCAGCCGCCTGGGCCACGGCGCATCCGCGGTCACAGTGGCGAGAGCGTCGCCCCACGGGATGAGGCGGACACGCTCGGCCGCGGTGCGGCCGCCGTCCAGCAACGGTGTCAGCACCGCCTCGGGCCCCAGCAGCCCCTGGATCCGCACCATCGCCCGGCCGGCGCGCTCGGCGGCGTCCTCGTCACGGCCCATCGCGCCCAGCTGCAGCTGCAGTGCCTCACCGCCGACCAGTTCCTCCGGCACCAGCCGCAGCCGGCCGATCCCCGAGGACGGCCGATCGCCCGGGATGGCGGTGAGCCAGCCTTCACATTGCCAACGCACCCGGTCCGCGGTCGCGCGGGCGGTCAACGGCTCCACACACCGCCACACCCGCACCCGCTCCTCACCCGACTCGGTCACCGCCACGATCGCCAACCGCGTACACACCATCCCGTGCCGCGCCAGTCCGGCGAAGAACCGCTCACCCAGTGATTTCGCGATGAACGCGGCCTCGTCAATCCGCTCCAGCGGCGTCTCGAACTCCTCGGCTATCTGCGCGGCAACGCACGGCGCAACGGCGGCCGCTGCGACGACCCTCGAGCCAGCCGATGCGCGACGATCGCGTCCCGCCCGAACCGGCCGGCAGCCTCCCGCTCCACGATCGCGGTGGGTCGGCCGGTTCCTTGACGAACTTGGCGGCTGCCGAACTGGGCCAGCCGGGTGAGCAGAGGTGAGCCCGTCGGGCTACACCTCGCGTTCAGCCTCTCGCGAGCTGTAGCAGCCGCCGCTCCCACTACGACAGCTCCTCCGTGGGGTATGAGCGGATACGACGACGCCGTCAGGCACGCAAACAGCTGGCCGCGGCCACAGCGATGCTGCTGCTGGGCATGACCCTGCTACTCGGCTGGATCGACTGGCCCAGCCTGGCCATCTGGGTGCGGCCACGCGCGCCGTGGCTGGCCGCCTTCGCCGCGGCTGTGGCCCTCATCGTTGCCGGCTTGCGCCCGTGGTGGCCAACATTGCACCCGTTGAGGCGGACATTGGAGGAAGCATGGGAACGGGCCGCAGGGAAACAAGAGTCAGGCTTGAGCTGGTGAACGGTAGTCGCAGCCGCCTTCGTCGTCGGTGCGCCGGCGTGGGGGTCGACCACTTGGCTGCTGTCCGAGGCCGACCAGGCGAGCACAGCGGACGCGAAAGCCTCAGCGAGAGTCGACGCGATCAAGACCGGGCTCGGCATCGGCGCCGGCGCCACCGGCATCTTCGCACTCCTGCTTGCCGTCCGGCGCCAGACTCACCAGGAACGCACCGCCGCCGACACCACCCATGAACCACCGAACGCCGTGTCACCGAGCTCTACACCAAGGCCGCAGACCAGCTCGGCTCTCCGAAGGCTGCAGTCCGCCTGGCAGGCCTCTACGCACTGGAACGTCTCGGCCAGCACTACGACGACCAACGCTTGACGAACATCAACGTCATATGCGCTTACCTACGGATGGACTACTCCGAGCCGACCAAGCCGGAAGCGGACGCCACCGGCGATGAACTCGATCGCTATGACGATCGTCGACGGGAAGCTCACGTTCGAGACACCGCAATACGAATTCTCCGACTACACCGCGACCCGTCGCATACCGATGGGCACTGGTTGCCTGGCGAAATCGATCTAACAGAGACATCTCTACCTCGGGTCAACTTCGCTGAGATGGACCTCGCCGCAGCTCAGCTCGGCGGCGTGAACTTTGCCAGCGCCACCCTTGAAGGCACCGACTTTTCTCACACTAACTTGCGCGCCGCGAATCTTGAGAATGCGACCGCCTGCGGTGCTACTTTTCGCCAGGCATGCCTTGCTGAGGCAAACCTCACAGAAGCGGTTCTGATCGAGGCAGACTTCAGAGGAGCCGACCTTAGCAGGGTGAATCTAATCCGCGCCGATCTGCGTGATGCGGACCTCCGAGGCGCAGATCTCACAGGCGCAAAGCTCCTTACCGCAAAGCTCACTGGCGCTCAGATTTATTCCGAAACTCAGTTCGGGATTCCAGAACACGACGCGCCACCGGGCTACGGCTTGCACGACGGCCGGCTGACGGAGGTGACGACGGAGGCCGCCAATTCAGAAGTCACGGCAGACTGAAACTAACTGCGACCGCCGATCAGAGAGTTTCCTCCGATCCGCTCCAGGACGCCACCAACTCGAGTTGGTGAAGGAACTGGACCACACCGCTACAAGCTAGGCGGCTCGGCGATCTGTTCGTCGCTCAGCTGCCAATCAGTCGTCCGCCTGAAGGGGCGGCCGGCGAGCGGGCGCCCACCACCACGCAGGACGACGGGCCCACTCGCGCTGTCTCACTGCACGTCGTCGCCGTCATGTCATGACGGGCCCGTGCGCCCGTCCTCAACCCGCCGGCACGCCCACCAGCTTTGTGACGCCCATCACATCTGGCGTATTCCTCGCATGACCCATTTCGTGACCCGAAACCGTGATCAACCGTGTGACTTCTGGGGTCACGCGAGGCAACCCTGAGGACATAGTTGCAGGTAGAGGCCTTGGTCGGCACCGTCACCCACTCTCCTAAAGCGGGTGTCGCAGGTTCGAATCCTGCCGGGGGCACAAAACCCCTGGTCGGGATCATGACCAGGGGCTTCGCGCTAGGCCAACCCTCGCTTAACCCTCATCTTTGGGAAGCTCGATCTTCGGACGCTCAGCCAGCGCCGGACCGACGTCTTCACCGACAACACCGCGTTCCATGTAGTCCTCCTGCGTCGTGCTGATGCGCTCGTGACCGAGGTAATCGGCGATCTCGCGAGCGGTCAGGCCGGCATCATCGAGGACCCCGGCGACGTAGTGCCGGAAGTCGTGCGGGTGCAGGCCCTTGTAGCGAGTCTTCGCAACGACCATCCGGAACCGCGCCCGGGTGTTGTCCGGGTCCCGCAAGGTGCCGGTCGCCGACGGAAAGACCCACCGCGTCTCAGCCGCCGCGTGACGACGTTTGAGGATGTCCATCACCCACCCCGGCGGCCGGATCGTGCGCATGCCCGCACGGCTCTTGGTGTGGTCCTGTACGAACAAGCCCTGCCCGGTCACCCGGATCACGGTGCCGTGGAACCGGATCGTGCCGGCGTCGAAGTTGACCGAGGTGTCCCAGTCGAGTGCAAGCAGCTCGCCGATGCGGCAGCCGAGCCCGGAAAGCACGTCGACCATGTCCACCAGGTCCCAGCGCATCGCGCTTTCGCTCGCGTGAAACACCCCGAGAATGGGGCTGATTGTCTTCGCGTTGACCGTACGTTCCTTCTTGCGCTTCTTCGCGCCCAAGCTCTCGATCTCACGGACCGGGTTCTTATCGAGCGCGTCATGTCGAACGACCAACGCGAAGATCCCGGACAGCACCACTTTCACGTGCGATGCCGCACCACGGCCGTTGCGATCCCGGGTCTCGGTAATCAGGCGGTTCACCGTCGAAACACGGACGTCCCGGACTCGAAGGTGCCCCATGGGCGTCGCCAGGTAGCGGTTCCAGGTGTCCCGGTACTCCCGCTTGGTGCGCGCCGCCTTGCTTGATTCGTCGATCGACTTCAACCACAGTTCCGCCGCGACGGAAACCTTGGTCTCCGGCTTGATCTCGCCATCGCCCGACCTTCGCGCACGGTCACGCAAGGCTTCAAGCAGGTTGTTGATCGCCTTGGCCTTCGTTGACCCGACCCGTTCTACCGGACGCGTAACCCCGTCGTAGTCCTTGTAATTCGCCACCGCCCGGTACCCGCCGTGCGGCAGTTCGTACGTGCGGATCTTCCCCCACGTTCCCAGCGGGAGTGATGGCCTGCCCATCAGACCACCCCTTGCTGATCGACCCACGCGTCGACGTCCTCGGAGCGGTAGCGGACGTACTTGCCGATACGTCGGCCAGTCGGCCCGTAGCCCTTGGTGCGCCACTGGTAGAGGGTGTTCTTCGGGACGCCGAGGTAGTCGGCAACATCTTCGATGCTGAGCAGTTTGCTATTCATGGCGGTTTTCCTTGCTGTACTTGTGTTTACGGTCGTCTCGGATGCGTTCGGCGATGGCGCCGGCGAGTTCGCGTTCGGCGTCGTCGCGGTAGCCAGCGCCGTCGAATTGCCAGTCGTTGACCACGGCGATGGAGTCGGCGCGGTCGTCGAGACCGAGGCGTTCGAGCGTTTCGGCGAGCCGGAAGGCCCGGCGGTCACCTCGAATCGCCTTGAACGTCGTCGAGTACGCGAGCGACTTCGTCAAGAAGTGGCCCCGGAACGCGAGCATGTGCGCCCAGCGCCGAAGCTTCAGGCCCTCGTACACCGGCAGGTCTCCGAGGTCCCAAGCGGTCTGGATGATGCGACGGTGGTGCGGCGTCACCTTCAGATGGTCAATGTCGAGTTGCGAGCGGATCGGCCGGTCAGCGGCTTCGCTCTTGCCGGTGCCCTTCGTGGCGTACTTGGCGATGTACGCGGCGAGCCGGGCCTCGGAGATCTGGCCGGCATCGTCCTCCAGCTCGGCCGAGGCGGCGGGTTCGATCCGGCGGACGTCGACCTGCGTCCCCCACGTCAGCGGCAGCTCGGTGCCATCCGGGTAGGCGGTGCGCACGAGGACGGCCCCAGCGGCGGCGTAGACGGCGTCCTCGAGCAAGTCCGGGTGCGCCCACCGGGGAGCTGGGGATACCGCGCCGTCGGGGCCGTCGAGGCGCACGACGGCGTGGAAGTGGACGAGACCGCGCCGCTGGTACTCCGCGACCTTGCCGTAGGAGAGCCGGGCCTGTTCGGCGAACTCGCGGGCCTTGAGCCCGGCCCGTTTGGCGATCTCCCGACGCAGCCGCATCGTGAACCGCTGCCACAGCACTCCGGCGTGGGCCTGCCAGAGCACCGACCCGACGTAGTCGTAGCTCTCCGGGTCGAGCGGCGAGCCGATGCGGGTGTCGTCGTCGTGGTGGTACTCCCCGCAGCCGCACGGCCGCCGCTTCCCGTTGCGGGTGATGTGCGCGGTGTGGACGGGGCCGAAGGACGGCGCGGTGAGGGTGACGAACGCGCGCGGCCGGTCGTTCACCGACTCCGGGATGCCCTTATGGCCGCCGACGAGTCCGGCGCGGATGAGATGGAAGGCGTCGGCGGCGTAGCGGTCGGAGCAGGCCGGGCAGACCCCGGACCGGCGGTTGCCGCAGGGGGCGAAGATGTCCCCGCCGTGGTGGTGCAGCACCTGGCCGGTGGTGGCGTCCTGGAGCTGGTGCGCGCCAGAAAGCCGGATGGGGCGGGCACAGCCGTTAACGGCGCGGACCTTGTCCCGCCAGTCGTGGTAATCGCGCGCCCGTACGCGGGCGGCGAGGCGGTCGTCCAACGTCAGCATGGCGGAGCCTTTCGGTGGGCGGGCATGGAAACGGCGCGGGAGCCGGGCCGGTGTGGCGGGGCTCCCGCGCCGTGGCGGGTGCGTCGCGGTGGTCAGCCGGTGGTGAGTTCGCGCAGGATCTGCGCGGCCATCGGTTCCGGGACGCGGACGACGCGGCGGATCTCCTCGATGGTCAGTTCCCGCCCTTCGCTGCGGGCGGCTTCAGCGACGCTGGTGATCTTGCTGGTCAGTTCGGCGGGGAGCTTGAGCCGGGGCCGGGCCGGAGCGACGACGGCAGCGGGTTGCCGGACGGGTTCGTTCTCGATGTCGGTCCGTGCGGCGGTGGCGGTGACCGGCTCGGACTCGGGTTCCGGGGCCGGGGCGCGGCGCATGAGCAGCTTCACCACGACCAGGAACCCGAGTGCCGGCATCGCGGCGACGAGCCATCCGGCCGGGGTGGGTTCGGCGAGCGCGACTTGCGCGGCCATCTGCACCCCGAACCCCGCCACCAGCACCGCGACAGGGAACGTGAGCTTCCGGGAACCTCCGGTGCGGTGGTCGCGCTGGATCTCGAACCCGGCGACGATCACAATGCCCTCGATCACCACCGCGTCGGCCCAGGCGATCCAGCCGAGCTGTCCGTGGTGGACGGCCCAGTCGTGGGTGTGGGTGAACCCGGCCGCCGCGCCGATGGTGCCGAGGACCACGGCGACCAGGACCCGGATGGTGTCCACCAGCCGACGAGTCCGGTTCGTACTGTCCGCAGTGGACATGACGTTCTCCTTTCGGGTCAGCGTTCGCCGCGCCACCGTGCGGCGTAGGTTCGGTAGTGGTCAGCTTCCTGCTCCAGCAGCCTGACGACGGTGTCGGCCAGCTCGGCCAACTGCGGGTTCCGGTAGCCCGGGTTCTCCTGGTCGCTGGCGGGGATGGCGAGTTCCGCCGTGTAGTACTCGTAGAGCAGCCGGTCGATGTGTCCGAAGTAGTGGATTCCGCTCACGGCAATGCCTTTCAGGTCAGGGGCGTGAGGTTGGACCAGCGTTGGAGCATGTCCCGGCCGCGTCGGGTCAGCCGCAGCGGCAGGACGGGTTTGCGTACGACACCGTGCAGGCAGGAGACCGTTTCGCGGGCGGGGCTGCGTTCGACGTAGCCGATGGACACCAGGTGCATCACGACGTCGTCCTCTTGCGCGGCCCGGCAGTGTCCGTCGCCGTCGAGGACCATCACGCGGTCGGTGTCGTCCAGCAGCCCGAATTTCCCGTCTCGGACCTCCGCGAGCACGTCTTTGGCTACCAGCGGGTTGCCGGGCGTACCGAGCGGCTTACGACGTCCCCGGGCCGGAGGGCAGGCCCGGCCGGCGGTCGGTGCCGGGGCCGGAGCGGGAGTGCCGAACAGGCCGAGCTGCCCGGGATCGCGGCGGACGCTCATCGGATGCGCTCCCGTCCGATGTCGCCGAACTCGCGGTTGCGGAACTCGGTGACCCCGAGCACCAGGCCGAGCCCGACGCAGCCGAACACCGCCGCCACGATCCAGAACAGCACTGACCAGCCCTGCACGTGGTGGATCAGGTAGAGCACGAGCACTGCCGGGACGCCGTACTTGGCGTAGATCCAGGCCCGCCATACGTAGAAACCGAGACGCCACATGGCGTTTCTCCCTTGATCACGCGCCTACGCGGCGCACCTTGTCGAGTGCTTCCTGGATCAGCCCGAAGGCGTCGAGTGCGGCGCCGTACTCCGGGTCATCGATCGGTCCGACGTCGCCCACGTGACCGAGGCGGTGTTCGACGTCCACGCGGACCCAGTCGCACCACCCGGCCGCCTCCGAGAGCGCGCGTCCCAGGTGGGACACCACGCGCGCATGCGAGTTCTCCCGGTCGCTCATGGTCGGTGCTCTCCGGACGGTTGATGGCGCGGACAGAAGACGTCCGGGTATTCGGTGACCCACGTCGGGCACCAGGTGCGCAGCACCTCTTGGAGCGCGTCCCAGTCCTCGAACAGGTCCGGCTTGTCCCCGGGCAGCTCGGCACACACCCCGCACCGTGCGAGATACACCTCATCCAGCGAGGCGACGTGAGGCTCGTACAGCTCGATTCCACGTTCCGCGCACTGCTCCACCGCGACCTGCATCTCCCACATCGCGCGGGACCTGTCGCGGTGAATCCGGCCGCTGAGGGGACGGGGGTAGGCCCCCACGACGACGTGGTAGTGCCGCTGGTGCAGCCGCGCCGGGTAGATGACCGTGGCCATCACGCCACCACCGACAAGCCGGGTGCCGGGCGGCCGGAGCGGATGAACGCGATCAGTTCGTCGATCTCGCGGTCGTCGACGTAGGCGGCCCGGACGCGCTGCGGGACGCGGGTGCGCTGCCGGATCACGTAGCCGATGCCGGCGGTGTCGGGCACGTTCGGGATCTCGTCCGCCAGAGCGCCGCGCAGCCGGGCACCGTCCCCCAGGACCATGTCCACGTGCGACTGTGCGGTCACCCGCAAGCACACCCGAGTCGGGAACAGCTCCCGCACGGGGACGACGTCCTTCGCGGGTTCCTGCACCAGCGCGGTCATGAAGTGCCCGGTGGCGCGGCCCTGGGAGCCGACGATCGCGAGCAGCTTGCGCAGGTTGCGGGCGATGGTGCCGTCGCCGTAGGCCAGCAACGCGCCGATCTCGTCGATGATCAGCAGGTTCAGCGGGGTCTCGCGGGAGACCTCGATCTTGCGGCGGCCGGAACCGGCGAAGGACTGCTGCACCGCACGTAGGTCGGCGACGTACTCCTCCACCAGCTCCGTGCACGCCTGCTCGGTGTCGGCGTAGCGGTAGGCGACGTCGGCGTCCCCGAGCTTGCGGAACTCCAGTTGCTTCGGGTCGCAGATCCACAGCCGGACCAGTCCGTCCCGGATCAGCGGAGCCAGCGCCCGCAGCTCGGAGAGCACGATCGAGTTCTTGCCCGCGCCGGTCGCACCCGCGACGAACAGGTGATCGCGGATCCGCAGCCGCCAGTCGGTGCCGTACTCGGTGTCGCCGACGTAGATGTCGTCGATGTCGACCGCGTCGGCCGTCTCGGGCATCTCCGGGGCTGGGATGGTCTCGGTGAACGGCTCCGAGCGTTCGATGATCAGCGCGACGTAGCCGGGCTTCGGGTGTTCGAAGGCGATGCGCTGCACCTTGAGGGTGTCGGCGAGCCGTTCGAGGTTCTCCTCAATCGAGCGGCGAGCCTGCCCGCGCGCCAGTGCCATCGTGACGACGTCGACCGACGGGGAGTAGGACCGCAGCCGGGTGATGCGCGGGAACAGGTCCTCGCCGGTCTTGCGGTCGGTGACGTACATGTCGCAGGCCCGCAGCGCCCGGGTGAAGCGCGGCCCGAAGTAGACCGACCAGCGGCGGCGCCAGGCTCGAAGCCGCGGGGCGGCGTAGTGGTCGAAGGTGTCCGGGTGCGCCCGGTACCAGCACGTCAGCGCGCCGGCAGTTCCGCCCGCGATGCCGCCCGTGGCGGTCCAGCCCAGCTCGATCCCGGAGCCGAGCACGGCGGCCGGGGCGAGGGTGGCGCCGGGGTGGCGGACGAGCCACTTGAGCGCCTTGACTTCGGTCCCGACCGTGCGGGACGACTTGGGGGTGTTCATGGCGTGGTGGTCCTCTCGAACAGCACGAGACCGGCCCCGCGTCCCGTGGTGGGAGCTGGGGCCGGTCTCGTGCGAAACGGATCATGTGCGGTTGTGGTCAGGGTTTGATGGCGGTCCGAGCGTCGGTCAGCTCGGTGGTGAGCGTGCCCATCGCGCGGGCCATGCGGTCGTGCGCGGCCTTGAAGCCGTTCTTGTGCGACGGCATCCCGCGCATCGAGTCCTTGAGCTGGGTAAGCGTGGAACCGAGGTCGTCGACGACCCGGTCGACCTGGTGCGCCATGTCAGAACCTCCAGTCCCGCGAGACCAGCTCCGCTTCGTGTTTCTTGCCCAGCACGCGCAGCCGGTCCAGTTCGTCGAATGCTTTCGTTCGGAGTGCCTTGAGTTCGTCTTTCGTGGCGATGGTCCAGAAGTCGGCCATCGCGTCCTCGTCGTAGTGGTCGATGAGCTTGTCGACCTCGCCGAGGACTTCGGCGACCATGTCCATGGTGGACACGAACGTCGCGTAGCGCTGCTGCGCGCGCCGGTTGAGTGCCGCGATCTGCATTGCCGTTTACCCTTCGCGTGTCGTGGCGACCAGCTCAGCCGCCGAAGTGAGGTCCGCTGCCAGGAAGCGCACCGCGTTCCCGACCGCGACCTTGATCTCCCGATCCGGACCCGTGGCCACGAACGCGCGGTACGCCTCGTTCGCCGCCGTGATGATCGCCAGGATTTCCGACATGTCAGCCTCCGTTCCGGATCACGTGCTGCGCGTGCTTCAGGCCCTCACAGAACCCGGCCTGCCACCCGAGGTCGTCGGTCGGCTCCGTCATCGCGGCGGCCCGTTCCCGTTCCAACCGTGCAGCGAGCATCCGGATCACCACACCGACCTTCACCGGGCGGCTCACCGGCCAGCCCGCCACGCCAGCACCAGTCCCGAGACCAGCGCGAGCACTCCGAACACCGGGACCGCCCACATCAGCAGCCCCACTAGTACCGCCCAAAACACGTACGTCACTGCACTCCTCCTCACATGTGCCACTGGCGGCCATACACGGTGCACGTCGCAACCCGTGTCGGCGACAGCCAGAAACTCGCCGAACAGACGTGGTTGGTCTCAGGAACCCCGCTTCGGGCCGTGCGGGTCGTACGACGACAACCCACCCCGAACCGCGTTCATTGCGCCACCCATTCGCCTACTCCTTCCGCTTGAAACTCCGTGGTAGAACCCCAGGACTCCCGAACGGTGTGTCCGGCCGGGAATCGAGGCGCGCCACCACAAACAGCGCGGTTTTAGGCATGGATCGGCCCACTGTGTATTTGTCAAAGAGCAAGAAGTGCCCTTGCCCGACTCGAAACGGGCAGCCAACCTATTTGGGAAGGGCTCCAGGGTGGTGATGACGCGGCGGCTGGGGAGGTAGCCGCGCGAACCGGTCACCCACCGGTCATTCGGCCGGCATCAGGCGGCGCGCTGCGCAGCACCCGACCCGGCGGGCTTGAGACCCATCGCCTTGAACCACAGACCCGAGCCGGTGATCCGGCCGTCATCCCCCGTCGTCTGCCACGTGTTCAACACCGGGTCGATCAACTCCACGTAGGTGCCCTCGTCGAACCCCTCCCCCGGGTCCGCCGCGAGCGTAACCTTGATCTCCTCGCCCTTCCCCGGGCGGCGGCCCTCCACCGGACGCGGCTTCGCGAACAGCATCACCACGAACGCCTGATTGCCCTCACGGTCGATCGCGGGCTGAAGCTCCCCCTTGACCTCGCGCATCTTCATCGTCGGGGCCTCCGTGACCATGAACCGGTAGCCCGAGCTGACGAACGGGATGTCCTGCATGTCTGCCTCCAAGGTCGCCATTAGAACTATCGCTATTAGACAGGAGGTGACACTAGCTGTCAATAGAACTATCTCTATTGCTCCGCTGGCGCGGTAGACTGCAGGTAGAGATAGGGTTATCGCCCACCGAGAGGAGGCGGCTTGACGATCGGCTACCGCGACCTGGCCTCACTGCTCAGGGACGCCATCAGGGCAGGCGACTACCCGCCGGAAAGCACGCTTCCGAAGCAGGACGACCTCGCCAACCAGTACGACATCAACGTCAACACGGTGCGCAAGGCCATCAGCGTTCTTGAGTCCGAAGGGCTCGTGACGTCCGTCCGCCGGCGCGGCACCGTGGTTCGAGCGCGGCCGCCGATGAAGCGTCTCGGTGTGGAGCGCTACGCGAAAAACAAGTGGAAGTTCGGACTCGTGGCGTTCGCCGCCGACCGCGAAGCCTCGGGGCAGACCTGGAACCGGAACGACCAGACCAACCAGGTCCGCAAGGTCGACGCTGACACCGACGTCGCGAGTGCCCTCGGCATCGAACCTGGCAGTCCCGTGTACGAGCGCGCGCGACTGGTCAAACAGGACGGCCACCCGACCCACACGCTCACCAGCTACTACCGGCCCGAGCACGTCGAGAACACACCGATCGTCGACCCGAAACCTGGAACGGCGACTCCCGGCGGCGGCTTCGCCGTGCTCACGCTGCAGGGGCTGGAGCCCGACAGCATGACCGAGACCTTTCACTCCCGAATGCCGACTCCCGAGGAGATCGACGAACTGGAGCTCCCGGCCGGCGAGCCCGTGATGATCCTGGAGCGCACGACCCGAACAGCGGACGGCACACCGGTCGAGTTCGCACGCGGGGTTCACGCGGCTTCCCGGTTCGCCTGGTCCTACACGTTCGAGATCCCCGAGTAGTTCCGCGAGGAGACACCTGTGCCGACGCCGACGACCGAAATCCCCGACAAGCTCCGGGAAGACGTCGAGACACTGTGGAACTTCCACCGCATCGACGATCCGCTGCGCCCCGTGGACGTCGCAATCGGACTCGGAAGCCATGACCCGAGCGTCGCCGTCTACGCAGCCGAACTGTACGGCCGGCACCTCTTCCCGCTGATCGCCTTCACCGGAGCCAACGCTCCGACCACCGTCGATCGGTTTCCTCGTGGCGAGGCCGTCCACTATCGAGAGATCGCGATGGACCGGGGCGTCCCGGACTCAGCCATTCTCGTCGAGCCGAAGGCGACGAACACGGCGGAGAACTTCGAGTTCACCCGTGACCTACTTCGCCAGCACGGGACCGAGGTCGGTTCTGCTCTCATCCTCAGTCGGCCATACCAACAGCGCCGTGCCTACACGACCGCGAAGAAGCTGTGGCCAGAGGTCGACTTCCTCTGCTCCGCGATCCAGCAGCCACTGAGTGACTACGTCGAGAGCATCGGCGACCCCAAGCGTGTGATCGACATGCTCGTCGGTGACACCCAGCGGCTGACGGTCTACGCCGACGCCGGGTACGCGATCCCCCAGGACATCCCAGCCGACGTCGAGGCGGCGTACAACAGGCTGATCGCGGCGGGCTACGACAGCCGCCTGATTCCGACCAGTTAAGACACGGAACCGTGGAAGCCGACGAGTTCGACCGCGTTCGCCACGACCCCGACCCGATCCGACGAGCGAAGCGTTCAACGGCGCTGATCGAAACCTATCGGGACCGGATGGCCGAGCTGTCACGCCTGCGCAAGGAGGCGATCGAGGAAGCCCACGACGCCGGGATGAGCTACACCGAGATTGCCGCTTCCCTCGGCCTCAGCAAGGGCCGCATCACCCAGATCCGGTCTCAGCCTTCCGAGTCGGCGTGACCCTGGCCTGTCGCCCCGCGATCGGTGTGTTCAGAGTTTCTTTTCTTGTTCAAGGCGGCCCCTCCGGGGCCGCGCCGCTATCGGCCGGCACGCGCGGGGCCCGCCTCCGGCACCCACGCGACCGGCCGGCGGCTGCACCGGAAGCCGCAGCTCAAGAAGAACAGAATGTCCTCGCCGGACGGGCAGGTCATCGAGATGGCCTGGACGTGCGCGGCGGTTGCGTCCGTGTGCGGCCAAACGGCATCTCGACGACCTCCCGGAGGGCTATCACGCCGCGTCAAGGGGGCAGCCGAGCAGGTCAGCGGCGGTCGGGCGGTAGGTGCCCCCTTGACGCAGCGTGATCGGGCTGCGCCAGGTCGTCGAGATGCCGAAAGGCCACCCACTTGAGGGTTGAGACATACTTCTCGGACACAACTCGGGTATCGGAGAGACTTGGAGCTCCTCCCTGCTCGACGGCGAGATCGGGGCGGGAGCGCACGTCCTGGAGTCGGCGAGTAAGTGCAAGGGGCCCTCACCGGGCAGCCAGGCCCCGGCATGGCCGAGAAAGCGCGCACGGTTGCGTTGTGTAGTGTTCGTTTGGGTCACCTTGTCGCCACGCTTGGTAACTGCCACGTGGAGCCGGGTCGCGAGGTTGGCCAGTCAGCCGGCGGTCTAGCCCCAAGTTGCGGCCACGGCTCCACGTGATCGAGAGGTCACCAGGCGACGGGATGGCCGAAACGAACACGCTTGGGCAATCTTGCCAAGATCGCGACCCCAGGTCCCCTAGACTCAAGCCGTGCCTATCGATGTCGCCCGAGATGCTGTCGAACGCCTGGCCACCCGAAGCGGGACACGCACTGAAGCAGACGTGCAGGCCGACGTTTACCTTCTGCTGACGTCAGGCGCTCTCGCGCTAGAGCCGACTGACGTCGCACGGCTCGAGGTGCAGCTTGGCGATGGCTCGAAACGGCGTATCGACGTCGAGATCGGGCACTGCGTGATTGAGGTAAAAAAGGATCTCCGCATAGGCGGAGTACGGAAGCAAGCCGAGACCCAACTCGCAGGCTATGTCCGCGACCAATCCCTCAAACTCGGCGTACGCTACGTTGGAATTCTTACAGACGGAACTGAATGGTACCTCTATCACCTGCGCGACGATGAGCTGCATCAAGCAGCTAAATTGCAACTGAACCCTCAATCTCCCGAAGTAGATCGACTTATTGTATGGCTGGAATCCATCCTCGCAACACAGGATGCCATCATTCCAACACCGGTCGAAATCACGCGGCGACTGGGCGCCGATTCCCCCGCACATCAGCTCGATCATCTCGCCCTAAGCGCAATTTACGCCAAATCGCAGCATTCACCCGAGATTCGACTGAAGCGAGATCTGTGGGCAAAGCTGCTCCGCACGGCTTTCGGTAAGGCTTTCAGCGACGACGAGAAGTTATTCCTCGATCACACTCTTCTCGTCCTCACTGCGGAGATAATCGCACATGCAGTTGTCGGATTCGACATCTCGCCAACAGGCGGCCTAACTCCGACCACACTCGCGCGCGGTACCGAGTTTGGGAACGCTCTGATTTACGGCGTCGTTGAGGCAGATTTTTTCGATTGGGTCCTAGTGGCACCGGGTGGACAAGCCTTTATCGCCGAACTAGCGCGACGCATCTCTCGATTCGACTGGTCCCTGGTCAAACACGATGTTCTTAAAGTTCTTTACGAATCTGTCATCAGCAAGGATCTTCGCGTCAGTCTAGGTGAGTACTACACCCCGGACTGGCTCGCAAACCGCATGGTTGACGACACGGTCCAGAAACCACTAGAGCAAAAAGTTCTAGATCCAGCGTGCGGATCTGGAACATTCCTTTTCCACGCCGTTCGCAAATATCTGGAGAGCGCGGACGCAGCTGGAATATCAAATGAGAAAGCGGTCAGCGGGGTCACACATCATGTGTACGGGATGGACATCCATCCTGTAGCCGTGACGCTGGCCCGCGTGACTTACCTTCTCGCAATCGGCCCAAGTCGCTTGGCAGCGTCTGATCGACCCGCAATCTCCGTCCCCGTCTACCTCGGCGACTCCGTCCAGTGGGAGCAGCGCACCGACCTGCTTAGCGACGAAGATCGCATCACGATCTCAACTAGCGGGACCGACTTGGTCGAAGGTGGTGGCGCACTGTTCGGGGATGATTTGGTCTTCCCAAGAAGCATTCTGGAGGATGCTGGTGACTTTGACCGCCTCGTGACCGCAATGGCCGACAAAGCGTTGGATATGTCCAGCAGGAAAAGTCGAGACCTAATCGCTCCAACACTGCGGCAATTTGGCATCCACAGCGACGACTACGACATGTTGGCTACAACTTTCGAAGTCATGAGACGATTGCACTCTACCGGGCGCAACCACATCTGGGGGTACTACGTCCGGAATCTTATCCGGCCCATCTGGCTTACTCATTCAGAGCAGCAAGTTGACGTTCTCGTCGGGAACCCGCCCTGGCTCCGCTATAACAAAATGACCAGTGCCATGCAAGAGCGCTACATTACACTATCCAAAGACCGCGGTTTATTAACCGGCGGCTTAGGCGCCTCAAGTCGCGACCTTTCCACCTTATTTGCCGCACGGTGCATCGAACTCTACCTGAAGCTCAATGGCAAGTTCTCTTTTGTGATGCCTCACGGAACAATGACCCGGAAGCCTCACACCGGTTTTCGCGCTGGAAAATGGGGATCCGACCTGAGCGGGCCCGTGAACAGCGAATTCAGCAGCAGCTGGGATCTCTCCAAGGTTAATACCGGATTTCCGAACCACTCCTGCGTTGTCCGGGGGCAACGCAGCAAGAAGGCCACTGAAATGCCATCTACAGTTAGAATGTGGGCAGGAAAATTAAAGTCTAGCGATACAGATTGGTCTACCGTTGCGGCAAATATTAACATTTCAGACACACGGATTGGCGTTCTAAAATCTGGAGAAAGAAAGCCTGAGTCTCCCTACAAGAAGCGCTTCAGGAATGGCGCAATCTTATACCCGCGCGTTCTGATGTTTGTAGATGAGACCTCCACAGGACCACTCGGCGCAGGCGCCGGAAGAGTGGCAGTGAGGTCAAGAAGGACTAACGTCGAAAACCCTCCCTGGAAGGAAGTCCCGTCCCTGAGCGGCGCCGTTGAGCGCGCGTTCGTACGTCCTGTTCATTTAGGTGAAACAGTCCTTCCGTATCGACTTCTTCGACCACTCCGTGCAGTGGTACCCGCGAACGAGACCGAAATCCTAAGCGCGCCGAAGGTAGACGAAATTCACGGGCTATCACAGTGGTGGACCGAAGCAGAGAAAATATGGGGAAAACATAAGGCGCAAACAGAGGAGCGACCGCTCCTGGAGCGAATCGACGAGTGGAAGCAGCTAAGCTCCCAGTTGCCAGCAGCCAAGCATAGAATTGTGTACAACAAATCAGGAAACATGCTTGTTGCGTCGAGACTTGAAGATTCCCGCTGCTTGGTCGAAAACGGTCTCTACTGGGCAGCTACCAGCACCATCTCAGAAGCGCGGTACTTGACTGCGGTACTCAACTCAGAAGCCATAATGGATAAGATCAAGCCCCTACTAGCGATTGGCCTATTCGGACTCCGCCATATCGACAAGAACGTCTTCTCAGCGGAGATACCCACATATGATAGTAAAAATCAAAAACATGTGGCGCTCGCCGCATTGGCCGAACAAGCCGAGAGCGTTGCGGCCGACGTTGATCTCGAAAATACCGGCTTTCAGAAAGCCCGCCGCCTGATTATGGCGAAATTGAAAAATTTAGGCATCGCCCAACAGATTGAGCATTATGTCGGCGAGATCGTCCCCACGCCGAACGTAGAAAGGTATATTTGACCAGCTGGGCTTCTCTGCTCTGCGGGTCGGAACCCTCCGATCACGTAGCACACGTGCCACGGTTCGGTGTTCGGTGTTCTTGGGCGACCGAACGCCGAACACTCCGGCCGGACGTCGCCACCTCCCAGGGCGGCCAGACCCTGGCTTTACCCTCGCCAATGGTCGCGAGATGACCACAAGTGACCAGGGGCATCAACTTACCGCAGCTAGCAGGTTGCCCAGGTAGCGGCACATGTCGATCACTCTTGACGATCAACGGAAGACTTGATCCACAAAAGCGGGTGTCGCAGGTTCGAATCCTGCCGGGGGCACCTCGGACGGTCGCTGCAGGGCGAGCCGTCACAGCACAGGGCAGCCTGACGGCTCGTGTCACTCAGTACTCACTCTCCAGCTAGGCCCCTCATCAACCGCGTAAGTATCACTGCGATAGAGCTCCTAGTCGGCGCCACCCGGCACCCCAGCCTCGGATAGGTCGCCCGAACCCCGTCAGCCTGACTAAGGGTCCATTACTACCAACTTCACGGCGACTATCAAGCGCGCGTCAGCCAGAAACAGACAATCCAACCACGGGGATTTCTCCGGCCGTGGTGGGCTGTCGCTGGGGCAGCTCACCACGGTTGGTCTTGAACGAGGACCGGGCCACAAAGCCCTACCTCGCTGATCGGCGACCACCCTGCCGGCGACGTTCAGCAAAGTGGGGCCCGGGCCAGGTCTATTCCCACCCTTTGCCGGTCCCGCGGAGCTCGAATGGTTCTCCGCATTCCCGCGCCCTCAGATCGAGTCGAAGAAGCTAGTGTGCACGGTGACCTGCTCGACCAGTTCGGTGGAGATGCCCAGTTTGTGCTCGCGAAGGAGCTCCACCAGTTCCTCGCCGTCGATGAGGTCGAGCGGTGGAGCGCCGTCGCGGGTGGCTTCTGCACGAGCCGCCGAGGTGAACGTTCCGGTGGTGATGAGCAAGCCCTTCTCGCCTCGGCCGATCATTGCTCCGCGGAAGTCGCGGACCTGCGAAGACCCGACCGAACCGACGTAGCGCTTGCATTGGAAGAAGACGGGGAAGGAGACCAGCGACATGCGGTAGGTTCCCACGCCGTCGATCCCGCCGTCGCCGGTTCGGCCGGTGACGGCGACGTTGATGAACCCGGCTTGGCGAAGGAGGCGCTGGCACAGCCGCTCGAAAGCGTCCGGCGTCATCGCTTGGAGCGCGGCCAGCGCCGTAGCCTGCCAGGCCTGTTCGGCATCGTCGTCGCCATCCAGAACGACCTCGTCGGCTGTGTCGGCGGAGACGGACGTGTCCTCCGGCACGGCGCTCTTCTTACGATCACGCGCGTGCATCACGCGGCGGCGCTTGACCTCCGCCTCGTCGACTTCCTTGCCGTCCTTGGTCAGCGCCCACACGCCACGGCTGACGGTTTCGACCAGACCGCGTTTCTTCGCGATCGTGCGAGCCCAGCGCAGCCGGTACGGAAGCTCCAGCCCGTTGCGACCGTCCAATTGCTGCTGTTCATCGGTGAAGCCTTCGAGCTGGGCGACCTTGTCGTCTATCTCGTCGATCCGCCCCGAGCCGCCCAGCTCTCGCAGCGCGCACACGACCGGCCAGACCAGCGAGCGCGCCGACGGAATCTCCACGTCTGTACCTGCGATGGTCACCGATCAAGCTTCCCGGTTCCTCGATCCTCCAGTGCGGTCGTCCATCGTCGCACGGGCGCTCATCGGTCCTCCGCCCACCGGGCCCCGTACACCAGCCCCGGTGTGAGGTGGCGAAACTGCAGGTGGACCTCCCCCGCCGCGTCCACCTGCAGCTTTCGTCCCCGGTAGCCCGGGTCCTGGACGTCCCTCTCGAACGCTCCGTCCAGTGCCAGCACCTCCGGTGGGGCCTTCTTCCCGAACCGCAGGCGCAGATCGAATACTTCGCACCGGTGCCGGGGGACGAAGACCATCCGGGACGGCGGCTCCACCGGGAACACCGCCGCGAACTCCCACGAGCCGCCGCGGGGCAGGGGTGCCGGTAAGTCCACCGTTCCCGCCGAAGACAGCGTTCCGCCGTACAGCACCATGCCCTCCGTCGAAGGAACCGCCAGGTCGAACGACCGGAGTCCGTCCTGGTCGGCCACCACTCGGTGCTGCTCGAACACGCACGGTTCCTCGATCACCAGCGCCAGCGTCAACGATGCCGTGTGCCAGCGGCCCGGGGCCGGCGGGGACAGGGGTGTGGCCAGCTCGGCCAGCAGCTCGATCGCCTCGTCCACGCGGCGGCGGACCGTGCGCGGGTCCCGGTCGACGCGCTCTGCCGCCCACTTGACTCTTTCCTGGTACAGCGGCTGGCGGGCCTCCGGTGTGATCGCGAAGGCCGCCAATGCCGCCAAGCGGAGGTCCTCCGGCAACTGCTCCGCCAGCTCCGACAGCCTGCCGGACACCTTGGCGCGGATCGCCACCATTCCGTCCGCTTCCACCACTCCGCACGCCGCCCGCAGGCACGGGCCCACCCGGTCGTGGAGCCTGCTCGCCTGCAAGCCGCGGCCCTTCCGCACCGTCTTCAGCTCCGCCACCAGCTCAGCGCGCTCCACCGGCTTCTCCTTCAGTGCGTTTCCATGGCAACCCCTTTGCGCGCCCCCGTGCCGACAGGGTGCGGTCGGCCGGTGGACGGGAAGTGGACAGAACGTGCATCACCGAGGCGATCAGCGCCGTGCCCATGCGGACGCCGTCGCGGCTCAAGTACGTGCGGAACGTTCCGATGCGGCCCAGCGCCTCCTCGTCCGCGTCGCCCAGGCCGAACGTCACCACCCGGGGACAGCGCGGCCACGCCGGGTCCGCCAGCGACGCGTACGCCGACGGCCAGGTCACCGGGTCCGTCGGCTGGCCGTCGGACAGGAAGAACACCAGGGGGCGGTGGACGCGGACGCGGTGGCGGCGCAACACCGAGACCTCGCGGTCGATCTCGGCACGCAGGAAGGTGAACACCGGCCCGAAGTTGCTGCCCGCGCACGGACCGGGTTCCGGCAGCTCAGCGAGGTCGTCCATCGGCAGCAGCGACTGGACCACCCGCGGCCGCTCGCCGAACCCCACCACGCTGCAGAACACGCGGCCGGCCACCGACGCGTCCGCGTGGACGGCGCCGCGGAACTCGCGCAACCCCGCGTTGAGCTCGTCGATGTGGTCGGTCATCGACAGCGAAACGTCGCAGGCCACGTAACACGGCAACACGTCGGACCCCATATTCGTTTCTCCTTCACCCCTGGTCGACCGGCGGAGTGTGCCAACGCCTTGTGCACCGAACGTGGAAGAAATGCGGATTCGCGAAACCCGGACGGCCGATTGCGCGACATCAAAAGAGGACAGCAAGCTGACGCCGGGGAGGCCGCGTGGAGTTTCGGATGCTCGGCCCGCTGGAGGCGTGGCACGACGGCGTGCCGGTGCCGCTGGGCGACCAGCAGCAGCGGTTCGTCCTCGTCGTGCTCCTCCTGCACGCCAACAAGCCCGTCACACCCGCCCGGCTCGCCGAGATCGTCTGGGCCGATCGCGAAGCCAAACCCACCCTGGTGCGCAGCTACATCAAGCGGCTGCGGGACGTCGTCGGGGACGCGACCATCGAGACCACCCCGACCGGCTACCTGCTGCGGATCGCCGACGACCAGCTCGACACCGCCCGCTTCAACCGGCTGCGCGCCGAAGCCGCGGACGTCCGCGCCGACGACCCCCGCCGGGCGATCGCGCTGCTGCGCGAGGCCGCCGGGCTGTGGCGTGGGAAGTTCCTCGAAGACATCGACATCGACCGCGTCGGCGGGCCCGAGGTCATCTCGCCGGACGAGAGCTACCCGGACGTCGTCGGTGACCTGGCCGAACTCGAGCTCGAATCCGGCGACCACCGCTCGGCGCGCGACCGGCTGCGGCCGCTCGTCCAGGCCGATCCGGCCAGCCAGAAGCACGCCGAACTGCTGATGCGCGCGCTGCTCGCCGGCGGCGACCGGGTCGCGGCGCTGCGCGTCTTCCACGGCACCCGCGACGCCCTCACCGCGCTGCGGATGGCGCCCGGGCCGGTGCTGCGCAAGCTCGCCGCGCGCGCCGAACAGGGCGATCCGCCCAGTTCGCTGCCGTCGCGGCCCGGCGGGTTCACCGGCCGGACCGGCGAAATCGCCGCGATCGAGGCGGCTGCCGCGGCCGGGCGGCGCGCGGTCTGGGTCAGCGGTGCGCCCGGCGTCGGCAAGACCGGGCTGGTCGTCGAGGCGGCCCACCGGCTCCGCCGCCGGTTCCCCGACGGCCAGCTGCTCGCCCGGCTGAACGGGTTCACCCCCGGTGTCGAGCCGGCCGACGTCGGCGACGCCCTCACCGAGCTGCTGGTCGAACTCGGCGTCCCCGCCGAGCAGATCCCGGCCACCGTGGGCCGGAAAGTGACGCTCTACCAGGCGACGCTGTGGGGCACGCGCACGCTCGTCGTGCTGGACAACGCCGCGTCGCCGGAGCAGATCCGGCCGCTGCTGCCGGAGGCGGACGGCTGCCTGGCCGTCATCACCAGCCGGCGGATGGGCGACGCCGACACCGGCGAGCCTCTCCGGCTCTCGCCGTTGCCCCTGGAGGAGGCCGCCGAGCTGTTCCACGTGCTCGCCGGGCCGTCGCGGCTGCGCGGCCGGGCCGCCGACGTCGACGCGGTGGTCCGGCGGTGCGGCTGCCTGCCGATGCCGATCCGCGTGGCGGCCGCGCTGTTCCGGCGGCACGACCGGTGGCCGCTGGAGCACCTGCTGCGCCTGCTCGAGGAGAACGGGCCGTGGGGTGAGGCCGACGGCATCGCCGCCGTCCGGGTGTCCTACCGGCAGCTCGGCGAGCCGCAGCGCACCCTGTTCCGGCTGCTCGGCAGCCTGCCCGGCCCGGACGTGGACGTCGCGGGCGGCGCCGCGCTGGCCGGCTGCGGCGTCGCCGAGGCGCGAGCGCTGCTCGACGACCTCCACGAGGTCAGCCTGCTGGAGGAGGCCGCGACCGAGCGCTACCAGATGCTCGACCCGCTCAAGGAGTTCGCCGCCGAGGAGCCGGCCCCCGAGCCCGCGCTGGTGCGGCTGCTCGACTACTACCTCGTCACGCTGGCGGCCGCGGTCCGCGCCGCGTACCCGTTCGACCGGGCTCAGCTGCCGTCGACGACGGACCGGTCCTGCGCGGTGACGCCGGGCTTCGCCGACGCCGACGCCGGGCTGCGGTGGATCGTCGCCGAACGCGACAACCTCGTGGCCGCCATCCGTTACGCCGCCGCGCACACGCTGCCCGAGCACACCTGGCGGCTGGCCGTGCTGCTGTGGCGGTACTTCAACACGACGAACCAGTTCGAAGACTGGATCGGCACGCTTGAACTCGCCTGGAAGATCGTCGCCTCCGACGCGGGCAACGACTACGGCCAGGCGCACGTCCTGCTGCGGCTCGCCACCGCGCACGACCGGCGCGGGCAGCTCGCCGAGGCACTGGAGCTCGCCGCCCAGGCACTGCCCAAGTGGCGCCGCCTGGGTGACCCGCGCGGCGAGGCGGCGACGCTGTGCGCGCTCGCCATCCCCACCATGGAACTGGGCCGGCACGACCAGGCGATCGCCCACCTCGAAGCCGCGCTGGCCAAGTACGAGCAAACCGAGGACCGCCGGGGCGAAGCCCACGCGCTGGGCATGCTCGGCTACCTCAACGAGCTCCACGGCAACCTCCAGGTCGCGTTGCGCCAGCACGAATCCGCCGCGCGGATGCTGCGCGAGATCGGCCACGTCCAGGGCCTGGCGCACACGCTCAACAACCTCGGTTCGGTGCAGGAACGGCTCGGTCTGCTGACCGAAGCGCTGGCCAGTTACACGGAAGCGCACGGGCACGCCGCCGAAGTCGGCGACCGCTGTGTCGAGGCGTACGCGCTGAACAACCTCGGGAACGTGCACCGGCAGCGCGGCCGGTACGCCGAAGCCGTCCGTTACCACGACAAGGCCCGCGAAGTGGCGGCGAACGTGCCGGACGCGGACCTGCGCACCCAGCTGTACCTCGACCGCGGCGCGACGGCGCTGGCCCGCGGCGCCCGTCAGGAAGCCCTCACCGCCGGCAAGTCCGCTCTGGACCTGGCCGACGGCAGCGGCAACCGCGCCTACCGGGCCCGCGCCCACCGCGGCGTCGCCGAAACGCTGCACGCGATGGGCGACCACGAAAGCGCCGTCACGCACTGGGCCGCGGCCGAGGACGAGTTCGCCGAGCTCGAGCTGCCGGAAGCCGGCGAAGTGCGCGAAGTGCGTTCGGCGCTGAGCTGCGCCTGCGCGCCGCGGTGAGCCGTGAGTGGCGGCGCCACTCACGGCCGCGGGTTCCTCAACCGTGCCAGGGGTTGCCGTCGGTGGTGGGGGTCGGCGTCGGCGTGACGACCGGGGCGGCCGGCGCCCCGCCGTCGTCCGCGGACGCGGTGGTGGCGCCGATCAGCGGCAGCGCGGCGAGCGCGCAGACGGCGAGCACCGGACCGGCGATTTTGACCAGCTTTTTGGACATGGCGAATCCCTCCTCGGGAATGGTGATTTGATCCGGGCGCTTCGGAGAATTCCGCGCCCACCACCGAGGATTCGCGCCGCCGCATTCAGCGACAAGGGGTTTCCTGTTTCATAAACGAACAGGAAACAGCGAGCGCTCCGGCCAAGAGCACGCCCGCGGCCGTGAACAGCGCGATCGACGTCGTCGTCGCGTCCGACAACGCACCCAGGATCGCCACCCCGAGGGCCGCGCCGGCCTGGCGGGAGGCGTTCAACGCGCCGCCCGCGATGCCGGTCAGTTCGGGCGGGGCCGCCGTGACCACCATGGCCAGCAGCGACGGGATGGCCAACGAGACGCCGAAGCCCAGCAGGGCCAGCGCGACCACCGACAGCGCCGCCGACGTCGTGCCCGCCTGGAGCAGCGCGCCTCCGGACATCAGGGCGAAGCCCGAAACCGCCGGGATCCGCGGGCCGGAACGGGCCACCAGCCGGCCGGTGAAAATCGGGTTGAACGCCGTCGGGATCGTCAGCGGCAGGAAGGCCAGCCCGGTGGTCGACGGCGGATATCCGCGGGTTTTCTGAAAATACAGTGACAGCACGAACAGCACCCCGGACAATCCGAAGTTCACGATCGCGCCGGCCGCCAGCCCGAGCGGGAACGCGCGGACGCGGAACAGGCGGGCCGGGAGCATCGCCTCCGGGTGACGCTGGGACCGCACGAACACCGCGGCCGCGGCGACGGCGAGCACCAGGGCACCCCACGACCGCTCGATCAACGCGTACGTCAGCGTCGACAAGGCGACGACCGCCGACACCTGGCTCACCACGTCGAACCGACCCGGTCTCGCCGGGGTCGACGGTGCCGAGCGGGACAGCGCCAGAGCGATCAGCGCCACCGGGACGTTGACCAGGAAGATCGCCCGCCAGCCGAACGCCTCCGTCAGGACGCCGCCCAGCACCGGGCCCGCCACCAGGCCGGTTCCGCTCACCGCGGCCCACACCCCCATCGCCTTCGCCCGCGCGGACGGCGCCGGGTTGGCCACCGCGATCAGCGACAGCGACGAAGGAACCAGCAAGGCGCCCGCGACGCCGAGCAGCGCTCGCAGCGCGATCAGCATCGGTGCCGAAACCGACAGCGCCGACAAGCCGGACAGCGCCGCGAACGAGGTGAGACCGAGGAAGAACACCCGGCGGGCGCCGAACCGGTCCGACCACGCTCCCGCGGTGAGGAGGAACGCCGCGAACGTCAGCGTGTAGCCGTTCGAAATCCATTGCTGCGCCGGCAAAGACGGTGAGAGGGCCGGCAGGGCGACCGTCACGATCGTCGTGTCCAGCATGACCAGGAAGTAACCCAGCGATAAGCCGGTGAGGAGTCTTGCCACACCGGAAGCTTGGACGCTCGGTGACCTCGGCGGAAGCAGGGAGTTACGATGGCGGGTATCGGGAACGCCGATGGGGGATGCCATGGAACTGCGCCACCTGCGCACCTTCCGCGTCGTCGCGCGGACGCTCAACTTCACCCGCGCCGCGGCCGAGCTGCACTACGCGCAGTCCAGCGTCACCGAGCAGATCCAGGCCCTGGAAGCGGAACTCGGCTCGAAGCTGTTCGAACGCGGGCGGCGGCTGCGGCTCACCGCCGCCGGGGAACGGCTCGTCGGCTACGCGGACCAGGTGCTCGAGCTCGTCGAGGAGGCCCGGGCCGCGGTCGACGAGGAGCGCGGCGAACCGGAAGGCGACCTGACCATCGGCGCCTTGGAAACGTTGTGCGCACAGCGAATCCCGGCCCTCTTCGGCGAGTACCGGGCGAAGTGGCCGCGCGTGCGGCTCGCCCTCCGGGAGGGCAGCCGCGGGGAGCTCTACCAGGCCGTGCAACGGTCCGAAATGGACGTTTGCTTCACGTTCGGCGACGCGCCCGCCGACCCGGCGCTCGCCAGCGCGTCGCTGGGCACCGAGCCGCTCGTCGTCCTCGTCCCGCCGGCACATCCGCTGGCGCAGCGGGAAGAACTCCGGCCGGACGACCTCGACGGCGTCGGCTTCCTCGCGACGCCGCGGGGGTGCGGCTTCCGCGAGATGCTGGACCGGATCGACGGGCCTGTCGTCGAGGCGGAGGTCGGCAGCCTCGCCGCCCTCGCGCGGTGCGTGGCCGCCGGGCTGGGGTGCGGGCTCGTGCCCGCGCTCGTCGAGCACCGAGGTGCCGTCGCCGTCCCCCTGGCCGGAGCGGCCACCGACGTCACCATGACGTGGCGGCGGCGCGACGAGCACAAGCCGAGTGTCGCCGCGCTGCTCGCCACCGCCTACGCGTTGTCCAATACGGACAGCAGCTCGTCCGGCAGCTCCAACGTGAACGCCGGGGCGATCGACTCGTAGTGCTCCCACGTGCGTGGGCCGATCAGCGGGATGACGCCGTGGTGCAGCAACCACGCCAGGGCCACCTGGTTGCCCGACGCGCCCAGCGCCGACGCCACCTTCGCCACCGCGGCGAGGCGGGCTTCCGAATCCGGGCCCGCGTAGGACCGCCAGACCGGAGTCGACTCGCGGTACGCGGCGTCGTCGTAGATTCCGCGCAGCAGCGAGGAATACGCCGCCAGGGAGACGTCCGGGTGCAGGGACAGCCAGTCCAGGAGCTCGGCGCCCGCGATCGACGGGACGTCGGCGCCGGTGGGGCGCAGGTACGAGTGCTGGACCTGGACCGCCGCCGGGGCGGCCCAGCCGTTGGCCAGCGCCAGGGACCTGATGCGTTCCAGGCGCCACGTGCGGACGTTGCTCCAGCCGATGTACCGCACCTTGCCCGCCCGGACCAGACCGTCCAATGCGGACAGTGTCTCCTCCAGCGGGACGCGGCGGTCGTCCACGTGGATGTAGTAGAGGTCGATGTGGCCGGTGCCCAGCCGCCGGAGGCTGCGGTCCACCTCGCGCTCGATCACCGCCGCGCCCGCTCCCTCGAACGTGCGCTCCACCCCGGCCCAGTCCACCGTGCCGTCCGGATGCCGGGCGGCGCGGGCCGCCGGGAGGTCCGTGATGCCCGCCGACACCTTCGTCGCCAGGAAGACGCGGTCGCGGCGGCCCTTCAGGAGGCGGCCGAGGAGGGACTCGCTTTCGCCGCCCGTCGCGTCCGGGGCCCACCAGGCGTAGCAGTTCGCCGTGTCCAGGAAGTCGCCGCCCGCGTCGAGGTAGGCGTCCAGGATGCGCTTCGACGTCGGTTCGTCCGTCGACGTGCCCATCGTCATGCAGCCCAGCGACACCTGGCTGACGTGCTGACCGGTCAGGCCCAGTTCCACCTTCTTCATACGACCACGCTAAGGCCGGATCGGTCCGGTACTACAGTCCAATATCGTGGCGGGATCACAGACCGATTGGGGTGTGCTGCTGGAGCCGGCCGGGCCGGGCCCGAAGCACGAACAGCTGGCCAGGGCGTTGCGCAAGGCGATCCGGGACGGCGTCCTGACCGGCGCCGTCCCGCCCAGCCGCCGCCTCGCCGCCGACCTCGGGTGCTCGCGGTGGGTCGTCACGCAGGCCTACGCCCAGCTCGTCGCCGAGGGGTACCTCGCGGGGCGCACCGGGTCGGCCACCCGGGTCCGGCCGGTGGGTGACGCGGTGGCGCCGCCAGAACCGGCGCGGGTGCCGGCACCGCGGTACGACCTCGCTCCCGGCCTGCCCGACCTGCGCAACTTCCCCCGCCAGGCCTGGGCCGAAGCGGTCCGCGAAGTGCTCGCGAACGCGCCGCACCCGGACTTCGGGCTGCCCGAGCCGGGCGGACACCCCCGGCTGCGCCAGGTCCTGGGCGAGTACCTCCGGCGCGTCCGCGGCGCCGCGCCCGGCACCGTGCTGGTCTGCGGCGGCGTCACCGACGGCGTGGCCGGCGTCTGCCGCGCGCTGGTCGAACGCGGCAGCACGCGGCTCGCCGTCGAGGATCCCGGGTGGACGCGGTTGCGGCGGACGGCCGAAGACGCCGGGATGACCGTCCACCCGGTGCCCGTCGACGGCGAAGGCATCGACGTCGGGCGGATTCCGGCGGGCGTGCGCGCCGTGCTCGTCACGCCCGCGCACCAGTTCCCCACCGGCTCGGTCCTTTCGCCGCGGCGGCGCGCCGAGCTGCTGGCCTGGGCGCGGGACGTCGATGGCCTGATCCTCGAGGACGACTACGACGCCGAGTTCCGCTACGACCGGCGGCCCGTCGGCACCGTCCAGGGCACCGATCCGGGGCGGGTCGCGCTCTTCGGTTCGGTCAGCAAGACACTCAGTCCCGCGCTCGGACTCGGCTGGGTCGTCGTTCCTCCACAGTGGACAGTTCGAGCGCATCCGCCGCCCGTGCTCGACCAGCTCGCGCTGGCGGGCTTCATCACCAGCGGCGGCTACGACCGGCACCTGCGGGCGGCCCGGCTGCGCTACCGCGCGCGGCGCGACAAGCTCGTCGACGCGCTCGGGCCGGCGCGGCTCTCCGGGGTCGCCGCCGGGCTGCACCTCGTGCTCCACCTCGACCAGGACGCCGCGGCCGTCGTCCGGAAGGCGAGGGCGGCCGGGGTCAAGGTGACCGATCTCGACGGCTACCGGACGACGCCGGGCGAGCCCGCGCTCGTCCTCGGCTACGGCAACCTCGCCGACACCGGCGTCGAGGCCGCCGCGCGGCTGCTCCGGCAGGCCATGACAACGGTTTGACCTGGTTGCCGCCTTCTCAAATGTTCGCGGATGTGAAAAGCTGCCAGACAGTCCGCTTCTGACAACGTTGTCACCTGGGAGGTGCGCGCCCCATGGGGTCGCCAAGCAGACAACTGATCGCCGCGGCGGCCGCCGCGCTCGTGGTCGCCGCCACGACCCAGGCCACCGCCCACGCCGCCGCGCCGGTCGATCCGGTGGGCCTGGTCAACCCGTTCGTCGGCACGCAGAACTTCGGGAACACCTTCCCCGGCGCGAGTGCGCCCTTCGGAATGGTGCAGGTCAGCCCGGACACCGGCGGCCAGGGCGGCTACGACTACCTGCAGAACGCGATCTACGGCTTCAGCCAGACGCACCTGTCCGGCGTCGGCTGCGGCGTGATGGGCGAGCTGCCGATCATGCCCACGACCGGCGCGGTGGACAACGTTGACAAGGACGCCTACAAGTCCGGGTACAGCCACGACGACGAGCACGCCGAGCCCGGCTACTACCGCGTCGGCCTGAAGAAGTACGGCATCAACGCCGAACTGACGGCGACCGCGCGCACCGGCTGGCAGCGCTACACGTTCCCCTCGACCGGGCAGGCGAACGTCCTGTTCAACACCGGCCAGGCCAACCAGTCGGTCAAGGACTCCGAGATCCACGTCGTCGGCGACCGGACGCTCGAAGGGCGGGTCAAGGCCGGCGGGTTCTGCGCCGGCCACGACGAGCACACCGTCTACTTCACCGCCACCTTCGACCGGCCGTTCAACTCGTTCGGCACCTGGCGCGGCTCGACGCGCACCCCTGGCGGCCGCGACGCCGCGGGCACCGGGAGCAACGGCGCCTGGGCGAGCTTCGACGCGAGCACCGACCACGACGTCGTGCTCAAGGTCGGCCTGTCCTACACCGGCCTCGACGGCGCCCGGAAGAACCTGGCTGCCGAAACCAAGGACTACGACTTCGACGCGACGCGGGCCGCGCTGCACCAGCAGTGGGCCGACCGGCTCGGCGCGATCAAGATCGCGGGCGGCACGACCGAGCGGCAGACGGCGTTCTACACCGCGCTCTACCACGCGCAGCTGCATCCGAACCTGGCCGGCGACACCGACGGCGCGTACACCGGCTTCGATGGCAAGGTGCACACCGCGAGCGGCTACACGCCGTACCAGAACTTCTCGCTGTGGGACACCTACCGGCCGCAAAACCAGCTGCTGGAGATGCTGGAACCGCAGGTCGCGCGGGACGTCGCGTTGTCGGTCGTCGCCATCGGCCGCGACGGCGGGTGGCTGCCGCGCTGGGCGCTCGCCGAGAGCGAAACGAACATCATGACCGGCGACCCGGTGACGCCGTTCCTCGTCGAGGCGTGGTCGAAGGGCCTGCTCGCCGGGCACGAAGAAGAGGCGTACGCGCTGCTCAAGAAGAACGCGACGAGCACGCCGCCCGCCGATTCGCCGTACAACGGCCGCTCGGGCGTCAACTACTACAACGAGCGCGGGTACCTCCCGAGCGGGCTCGAACTCGGCACGGACTGCGCGGCCAAGGGCGGTGACAACGACTGCGAGCACCCGGCGTCGGCGACCATGGAGTACGCCGCCGCGGACGCGTCGCTCGCGCTGATGGCCCGCGGCCTGGGCCACCAGGCGGACGCGCGGATGTTCGCCGACCGCGGGCAGTGGTACCGCAACCTGTGGGACTCGTCGATCCAGCAGTTCCGCCCGCGCACTACCGAGGGCACGTTCGTCACGCCGTACAACCCGGTCGACGCCGGCCACCAGTTCCACGAAGGCGGCGCCTACCAGTACCAGTGGCTCGTGCCGCAGGACCCGGCCGGGCTCGTCTCCCTGATGGGCGGCCGGACGGCGACCGAGAAGCGCCTGGACTCCTTCTTCGCCTACGGCAACCTCCTGAAGGACCCGGCCGGCACCGCGCGGAAGGACTGGATCGCCAGCCCGTACGACTACTACGGCAAGGCGACCTACAACCCGAACAACGAGCCCGACCTGCTCGCGCCCTACATGTACAACTGGGTCGGCGCTCCGGCGAAGACGGCGACCGTCGTCCGCGCGGCGATGACGCTGTTCACCACCGGCCCCGACGGCATGACCGGCAACGACGACCTCGGCACCATGTCGGCCTGGTACGTCTTCTCCTCGCTCGGCCTGTACCCGACGATGAGCGGTGCCAACTTCCTCGCGCTGTCGAGCCCGCAGTTCGAGTCGGCGACCGTCCGCATCGGACAGTACGGCTCCGCCCAGGGCGGGACGCTCACCGTGTCGGCGCCGGGCGCGAGCGACGCGAACCGGTACATCCAGAGCGTGTCGCTCAACGGCCGGGACGTCCGGAAGACGTCCCTGGACTGGGCTTCGCTGGCGCACGGCGGGACGCTGTCGCACAAGCTCGGCTCGAAGCCGTCTTCGTGGGGGACGTCGTCGTCCGCGGCGCCGCCTTCGGTGAACAACGCGACCGGCGACCAGCGGCGGCACGTCGACGCCTCCCTGCGGCAGACGTCGGTGGTGATCCCGTCGGGGGCGGCCCAGCAGGTGCACCTCGACCTGGACGTGGTGGCGCAGAACCCGGGCCTGCAGCCGGTGACGGTCTCGGTGGCATCGCCGTGGAGGTCCCGGGTCCAGCCGCTGCTCCTGCCCTGGTCCGGACGGCTGCCGGTGCAGCAGACCGTGCCGATCACGGTGACCGTGCCGGCGGGCGCGGCGCTCGGGACGTACCCGGTGGAGGTCAAGGTCACCGGGCTGGGCGCGAACACGGTGACGCGCTCGGCGACGGTCGAGGTCCGGACGCCGTCGGCGTGCGTGACGACCGGCCCGCAGTGCGCGGTCGACCTGACCCGCGACCGCAACCACGACGGCACGGCCACGGTGGCCGCGTCCGACCAGGGCAACTTCGACGGCGGCGGCTGGAGCTACGACGCCGACCTGCTCCCGGCGGCCGGACCGGTGGTCTGGGACGGCGTCACGTACGCGGCGCCGGACGCTTCGGGCACTTCGCCCAACTTCGTGGAGGCCCGCGGGCAGTCGCTGTTGCTGCCGGCCGGTCAGCACACGGCGGTGAAGCTGGTCGGGGCGTCGCACAACGGCCCGGTGTCGACGTCGGTGACGGCGCACTACACCGACGGGACCAGCGCCGATCTGGCGGTGACCTTCGGCGACTGGGCGGGGTCCGGGAGTCCGGTGCTGCTCGAGATGCCGCACCGGATCAAGGCCGGCAGCGGGGTCGACGGGCCGCCGGTCCGGCTGTTCGGGATCGCGGCCGCCCTGGACGGCGGGAAGACCGTGCAGTCGGTGAGCCTGCCGAACGACCCGCGGGTGGAGATCTACGCGCTGACCCTGGCGTGACGCGTCAGCCGCGGGCTTCGGGCGCCTGAGGCGGGCGGTCGAGCTTGCGGAATTCGACCCACTGGCGGCTGGTTTCGTCCCAGACGACCTGGTGCTTGGCGAAGAATTCCGCAAGCCGGCCGCGGCTCAGCTCGACCGCGGGGGTGGTGACGATGTAGTAGTCCAGCTCGTCGCGGAGGCGGTTGAAGCGGTAGCGCGTCTCCGTCATCAGCACCCAGCGCGAGCGCCAGTTGAAGAACGTCTCGAGCCCGCCGAGCACGGTGACCAGCGCGACCATCGGCAGCGCGATCGACGCGCGGGCCGGGATCTCCTGGATGCCGAGCACCACGGTCGACGCCGCGGTGAGCAGCAGGGCGCTCACCCGCACGATCGACGCGTGGCGGCGGAACTGGCCCTTGCGGCTGTCCACCCAGGCCATGTCGGCCGAGATCAGGTCGCGGAACCCGAGGAACTGGTCGCGCAGCGGGCGGTCGGGATCCCGGCCGGCGACTTCGAGGAAGCCGCGTTCGGAATCGAGGTGGCCGGGTCGCTGCGACGGGGACGCCATCGGGCCAGGGTCGTGGAATCCCCGCACCCCGGCAAGGGGGTCAGGCGACGATCCGCGGTTCGGACGCCAGCCGCGACAGGACGTGCGTCAGCCGCCGGGCGGCCACGTCCCACTCCTCCAGCGCGCTGCCCCGGCCGAGCGCCGCCGTGCGCAGGGAGCGGCGCAGTTCCGGGTCCGCGTACCAGCGGTGCAGTGCGTCCGCCAGTGCGTACGGGTCGTCCGGCGCCACCAGCAGGCCCGGCATCTCGCCGTCGGCGTCGACGCCCAGTGCGTCGTACACCCCGCCCACCTCGGTGGCCAGGACCGGGATGCCGCGGGCCAGTGCCTGGGCCACGAACATGCCGGACGTCGCCGCGCGGGCCGGGATGACCAGCAGGTCCGCCGCGTTGTAGGCCGCGCCGAGGTCGACCGCGTCGCCCGCGAGCGTGATCCGGTTGCCGAGGCCGAGCCGCTCGATCGACCAGCCGAGCTCGCCGACGAACGCCGGGTCCGCCTCCAGCGAGCCGGCGAACACGCACGACAGCGCCAGGTGGTCGACCTCGCCGAGGGCCTGGACCAACACGTCGTGGCCGTTGCGGCGGGTCACGTCCCCCACGCAGAGCAGGCGGGACACGCCGTCCGCGCCCGCCGCGAGCGGGGCCGCGTCGGTGCCGGGCTTGGCGACGTAGACGCGGGCCGGGTCCAGGTCGTGGCGGTCGATCAGCAGCCGGGCGAGCCAGGGGCTGGTCGCGACGACCATGCCGGCCATCCGCAGCGTCTCGCGCTCGCACGCGTCGAGCTCCGCGGCGTGCGCCGGGGCGAGGCCGGGCTCGTCGGCCAGCGCCTGGTGCACCAGCACGGCCAGCCGCAGCCGCCGCGCGTGCGGGACGACGATCTCGGGCACGCCGGAGGCGATCATGCCGTCGAGCAGCACGACCGTCCGGTCCGGCAGCGCGGCGAGGGACCGCGCCAGTCTCCGTCTCGACGTCGCGTCCGGCTCCGGCCAGTCGCCGGCGATCGGCAGCTCCAGCACCGGCTGGCCGACGGCGGGCAGGTTCTGGCACATCCGCTTGTCGTAGGTGTCGCTGCCCGGCGGCGCGGCCGGGAGGATGAACACCATCGGGTCGGCGGGCCTCATCGCGCGCGCCGGAGCAGGCGGGGTTCGGAAACAGACACGGCTACCTCCAGCGTGGGTCGACGGCGGTGACGGCTCATACGTCACACGCACCCCGCGCCGGAACGGTTCAGCTCTGTGCGTCGATCATCCAGACGCCGTTCTGCTGGACGAGCGTGAAGGTGTCGTTCTCGGCGTTCCCGCCGTCGTAGGTGACCCGCGCGGTAACGCGGCCCGGCCCGACCTCCCGGGGGTTGCTCACCTGGACCGACTTGTACCGGCCCCAGAAGTTCTTGTACGTCTCGTACGTCTGGTTGCGCGAGGCCTTGAAGTGCGGCGTCAGCAGGTTCCACGCGGCCGCCGGGTTGCTCGGCAGCAGCCCGTAGTAGGCGGTGAGGGCGTCGACGGCCGTCTTCGAGGAGGCCACCGTCGAGACCGTCGGCGAAGTCGGAGCGGTCGACGGCGCCGACGTCGGCGGCGAGGAGGGCGCGGGCGTAGACGGCGGGGTCGAGGGGGCCGCGGACGCCGAGGTAGACGGCGTCGGCGACGGCGGCGCGGCGACGTTGTCCTGCGGCGGCTTCTGCCGCACGACCAGCAGGATCGCCACGACGACGGCCACGCACAGCAGCGCCGCGCCCGCCCCGACGGCGATCAGGCCCTTGCGCGCCCCCGGCGACACCGCGGTGACCTCGCCCGCGGGCACGGTGACGGCGGCCGGCACGACCGGCACCGCCGGGGGCTCGGTCTCGGGAACCGTCGCCGCGAGCACCGAGTCGCCGGGCTCCGCGTCCGGCAGCAACGCCAGCAGCTCCTGCTCGACCTCGTCCATCGACGGGCGCTCGGCCGGTTCGGAGGCGAGCATCCGCACCAGCAGCGGGGTCAGCCGGCCGGCCTTCTCCGGCGGCACGATCTCGCCACTGGAGGCCTTGTAGAGCAAGGCGATCGGGTTGTCGGCGGTGCCGTACGGCGACTGCCCCTCGACGGCGGCGTACAGCGTGGCGCCGAGCGAGAAGACGTCGGCGGCGAAGTCCGCGTCCTCGCCGCGGGCCACTTCGGGCGCGAGGTACGCGGGCGTGCCGGCGATCTCGCCGGTGGCCGTCAGCTTGACGTCACCGATCGCGCGCGAGATGCCGAAGTCGGTGATCTTCGCCGTGCCGTCCTCGGAGACCAGGATGTTGGCCGGCTTCACGTCGCGGTGCACGACCCCGGCGCGGTGCGCGCCCGCGAGCGCCGAACTGATCTGCACGCCGACGCGGATGGCGTCGTCCACCGTGGCCGGCTCCTCGCCGAGCACGAGGGCCAAGCTCTTCGACGGCAGGTACTCCATCACCAGCCACGGCCGGTCCTCCTCCTCGAGGACGGCGAACACGGTGATCGCGTGGGAATGCTGCAACCGGGCGGCGATCCGCGCCTCGCGCATCGCGCGGTTCTTCGCCTCCTGGGTGCGTTGCTCGTCGTGGTCGTGCGGGAGCAGGAGTTCCTTGATCGCCACGGTGCGGTCGAGCTTCTCGTCCTGGGCCCGCCACACCGTGCCCATCGCGCCGCCGCCGATCGGCTCGACCAGCCGGTACCGATCGCGGATCCGGCGACTTTCCACGAGCATCCACCATTCTCCGAAGTGGCCGACGAGATCCGGTCAGCATGCCAGGCTGGGCGGCCGACCGGTACCAACGTAACCGAAAACCTTGCGCGGACAGCGCAAAAGAGCGCTGTGGCGCCGCCCACGGTGTACCCCGGAATCCTAACGAACAACCCCGTACGCGCGATCAAGTGCGTCCACGATCTCCTTGCGCAGCCCGGCGCCGACGGCGATCGTCGCCGCGGAACCGACCGTGTGCTCGGTGCCGTCGCGGTCGACGACGACGCCGCCGGCCTCGCGCACGAGGAGCACGCCGGCCATGGTGTCCCACGGGTTGTTGGACAGGATCAGTGCGGCGTCGAGCTTTCCGTCCGCCACCCAGGCGAGGTCGATGGCCGCCGTGCCGAGCATCCGGATCTTCTGCGCCCGCGCGCCGAGATCCGACAGCAGGGTCAGCCGCGCACGGTTCTTCTCTTCGGCGAGCTCGCCGATCGCGAAGTCCCCGACGGCGATCATCGCGTCGGAGATTTCCGTGGCGGTGGAAGCGCCGACGCGCTCTCCGTTCGCGAAAGCACCTTCACCGCGCGCGGCGGTGTAGGTGACTCCGAGGTACGGCAGTGTGATCGCGGCGACCGTGCTGTGTTCGCCGTCCACGAGCGCCAGGGAAATCCCGCACAGTGGAATTCCGCGCGCGAAGTTCGCCGTCCCGTCGATGGGGTCGAGCGCCCACCAGCGGCCGCCGCCGTCCCCGCTGCGGCCGCGCTCCTCCCCGAGGATCCCGATCTCCGGCGTCTCGGCGGCGAGGAACGCCCGCAGCGCGTCCTCGACCGCGGTGTCGACGTCGGTCACCAGGTCGCGATCGCCTTTCGCGGAAACCGAAAAACTCGGGCGCGACCGGACGATCTCGGTCGCCTTCGCCACGGCCTCGCGCGCGATGTCCAGTAGTGCGGCATGCTCGGTCATGCCACCAACCTAGTGAAGGGCCGCGGAGATGACCGACCTGTTCCCGCTCGCCACCACCGCCGACGAGCAGGAGCGGCGGGCGTCGGTCGCGGTGCTGCCGATCGGCAGCTTCGAGCAGCACGGCGCCCACCTGCCCCTGGCGACCGACACGGTGATCGCGGCCACCCTGGCCGGCGCGGTCGCCGCCGCGTACCCCGTCCTCCACCTGCCGCCGATCACGATCTCGTGCTCGCACGAGCACGCGGGGTGGGCGGGCACGGTGAGCATTTCGGCGCGCACGCTGCACGCGGTGGTCACCGATGTCGCCGCGTCGCTGAAGGCGTCCGGGGTGGAGCGGCTCGTACTGGTCAACGGGCACGGCGGCAACTACGTACTGTCCAATGTGGTCCAGGAAGCGGCGGGCGCGATGGCGCTCTTCCCCGGCGTCGCGGACTGGCAGGCGGCGCACACCGCGGCCGGCCTGCGGACGTCCCTGGACGACGACATGCACGCGGGCGAGCTGGAGACGTCGATCCTGCTGCACGCCCACCCGCACCTGGTCCGGCCCGGACACGAAACGGCCGACCACGTCACCGACCGGGAGCACCTGCTGACGCTGGGCCTGCGGGCGTACACGGAGTCGGGAGTGGTCGGCCGTCCTTCGCTGGCGAGTGCGGCGAAGGGGCACGTCGTGCTGGACACGCTGGTGCAGCGCTTCGCCAACGTCCTCGAGGTGCTCACCTTGTCGTGAGTGGTAAGGAGGGTTCTAACCCTCCTTACCACTCACGAGCCGGCGAGGGCCTGGTCCAGGTGCGGCAGCAGGTGGGCCATCCGCTCGGCCTTCGTGCGCAGGTACCGCAGGTTCTCCGGATTCGGCGGAACCAGCAGCGGAACCTGCTCGCTGATCCGGATTCCGTAGTGCGTCAGCTGTTCGACCTTCTTCGGGTTGTTCGACAGCAGCCGCACCGAGCGGATGCCGAGGTCGGTCAGGATGCCCGCCGCCGCGTGGTAGTCGCGGGCGTCGACCGGCAGGCCCTGCGCCACGTTCGCGTCGACCGTGTCGAGGCCTTCGTCCTGCTGCAGCCGCATCGCTTCGAGCTTCGCGAGCAGGCCGATCCCGCGGCCTTCGTGGCCCTGGACGTAGACGAGCACGCCCGAGCCTTCCTCGACGATCCGGTCCAGCGCCGCCGCCAGCTGGTCGCCGCACTCGCAGTGCGTCGAGCCGAAGACGTCGCCGGTCAGGCACTCGCTGTGCACCCGGGTCAGCGCCCCGAGCGGGGAGACGTCGCCGTAGACCAGCGCGACCTGCTCGGTGCCGGTGCGGTCGAGGTAGCCGACCGCGCGAAACGTCCCGTGCCGGGTCGGCAGCCGGGTCTCGACGACTCGTTCGACCACGGCCCGGCGCGGCAGATCCCCGACGACCTCACTTACGGTCATGACTGTAACCCCACTTCCGATTCGATCCCGGTGCCGGCCGCGACGCGCGGAGCGGGCACGGCACCGGTGTGCGGAGCGCGGGTCACGCGGAACCCGGCGACACTCCGGACGAGCAGGACACCGGCGCCGGGCAGGCTCGCGACCAGCGTGAGCACGCCGTAGACGACAGCGACGGTGACACCTTGGGCGGCCCCCAGACCGGCCGCGCCGAAGAGCAGGGCGCAGACGCCCTCGCGCGGGCCGAAGCCGCCGACGTTGAGGGGCAGGCCCATCGCGAGCAGCGCGAGGACCATCAGGGGCACGAGCTGCCACACCGGCGCGGCCACCCCGGCGACGCGGGCGGCGACGACGAACAGCGCCAGGTGCCCGGCCAGGGTCGCGACCGACAGGAAGCCCACGCTGGGCCAGGTCTCGCGGGTCAGGAGGCCGAGGCGGACGTCGGCGAGGGTGACGGCGAAGCCGCGGCGCCACTTCGACGGGCTGTGGATCCAGCGCCCGCCCAGCAGGCGGCCCACCACCAGCGCGGCGACGGCGGCCAGCACGACGACCACCCCGGCCACCACGACGACCTCGCGGAACGCCGCGGGCACGACCGACGGCGACGCGAGCACCACGGTGACCGCGGAGGCGATCAGCACGACCTGGCCCGCGGTGCGTTCCAGGACGACGGCCCGCACGCCGCGCGGCACGTCCCCGCTGTCGCGGCCGTGCTGCACCGCGCGGTGGACGTCGCCGAGGACGCCGGCGGGCAGCACGCCGTTGAGGAACAGCGCGCGGTAGTAGTCGCCGACCGCGGCGCGCAGCGAAAGCCGCAGGCCGAGCCGGGTGGCGACGATCTGCCAGCGGCCCGCGCTGAACACCGTCGTCGCGAAGCCGATGGCGAGGGCGGCCAGCACGCCGGGCGCGCTGATCCGGCCGAGTCCGTCGAGGAAGGCGGCGCTGCCGAGCTGCCAGACGAGGACGGCGAGGATGCCGACGGCGCCGAGGATCCGCAGCCAGGCCAGCGCGCGCTTCACGCCGCCACCTCCAGGCTCGGCGGCAGGACCAGCAGGTCGCCGTGGTGGATGACCGCGTGCAGCTCGCCGGCCGCCGCCATCTCGAGCCGCCGCTGCAGGTAGACGTCGGCGACCGGGCGCAGCTCGGGCAGCTGCTCGACGGCGGCGCCGACCCAGCCCTCGAGCCACTGCCGCTGCAGTTCCGCCTGGTCCGGGCCGAGCCGCCAGGCGCTGTCCGCGCGGACGACGGTGGCACCGAGCCTGCCGAACGCGGTCGCGGCGACGTCCACGGCGTTCGGGCCGAGCAGCCGCCGGCCGTCTTCGGTGACCCGCCGCTGGTGGGCGTTGAACGCGGCGGCGAGCGCGGGGTCGAGCGGGTCGGCGGGCGAGAGCTCCACCTTGCCGGTGACCGACAGCATCAGCAGCGCCGCGCAGCCCGCTTCGACGACCGCCGCGGCCAGCGCGGTGATCTCGTCCCGGGTCAGCAGGTCGAGCAGGGCGGACGCGGTGACCAGCGACGTCCCGGCGAGGTCGGCGGCCCGCAGCGCGGTGATGTCGCGCCGCTCGGCGACGACGTCGACCGGGCTGCCGTCGAGCGCGGTGCCCGGGAGGCTCGCCTGCGCGTGGGTGAGCAGCGCGGTGTCGTGGTCGTGCAGGATCCAGTGCTGGGTGCCGGGCAGCCGGGCGGCCAGCCAGCGGCCGAGCGAGCCGGTGCCGCAGCCGAGGTCGCGGACGACGAAGTCCTCCGGGAGGAAGTCGCGGAGCGGGTCGACGAGTTCGGTCGCGCGAGCCGCGGCGTCCGCGGGTTCGCGCAGGTAGAGCCAGTCCGGCTCGAACGCGCTCATGCCGCCGCCTCCTGCCGGAGGAGGATGTCGGCGATCCGGCGGGCGGTGTCGTCCCAGCCGCTCAGGGTCTCGCGGCGCAGCTTGGCCGACGCCCGGAGCCGGGCGCGCAACGCCGGTTCGGTGAGCCAGCGGCGCAGGGCGGCGCCCAGCGCTTCGACGTCGTCGCCGGGGACGAGCATCCCGGGCACCGAGCCGTCCGGCGCGACGCCGACCGTGTCGGGCAGCGCGTCGACGTCGGTGGTCAGCACCGGCACGCCCCGGGCGAGGGCCTCGGTGACGACCATGCCGAAGGTCTCGGCGCGCGAAGGCAGCACGAGCAGGTCGGCGGTGTGGTAGGTCGCCTCGAGCGCCCGGCCGGTGCGCGGGCCGGTGAGGGTGAAGCGGGCGCCGAGCCGGTGCTCGCGCAGCCGCTCGACGTACTTGGTCTCGCGGCGGATCCCGCCGACGCATTCGCACGTCCAGCGCAGGTCGGCGACCGTCTCGAGGGCCTGGGCGAGCACGCCCTGGCCCTTGCGCGGGGTCACGTTGGCCACGCAGACCAGCCGGGAGACGCCGTCGGTGCCCACGGCGAGCGGCGCCGGGTCGACGCCCGGCGTCACCGAGTGCACGCGGTGCGGGGCGAGGCCGTGGTGGTCGATCAGCCGGCGTGCGGCCCACTCGCTGGTCGCGACGACCGAGCCGACCGCCCGCAGCGTCTCGCGCTCCAGCGCGTCGAGCTCGGCGGCGAGCGCGGGCGGCAGGCCGGTCTCGTCGGCCAGCGGCAGGTGCACCAGCACCGACACCGACAGCCGCCGCGCCGCCGGGACGACGACCTCGGGCACGCCGCAGGCGACCAGGCCGTCGAGCAGCACGGCCGAGCCGGTGGGCAGCGCGGCGAGCAGGTGGCCGAGGACCGCGCGGGCCTCGGTGTCCGGCCGTGGCCAGGTGCCGGCGACGGCGATCTCGTGCACGTCGAAGCCCGCGGCGGCGAGCCGGTCGCACATCCGCCGGTCGTAGGTGTTGCCGCCACTGGGGACGGACGAGTCGTCGACGTCTCCGGGGAGGATCACGTAAAGGGAGTTCACAGTGCACGCTCGTAACTCGCCCACGCGACGTGCGATTCGTGCAGCGAGACGGCGATCCCTTCGAGGCCGCGCGCGCCTTCGCCGAGGCGTCCGGCGTGGACGGCGTCGGCCAGGCGGTCGGCGATGACCTTCGCGAGGAACTCGGTCGAGGTGTTGACGCCCTTGAACTCCGGCTCGTCGTCGAGGTTGCGGTAGTTCAGGTCGCTCAGCACCGCCTTGAGCTCTTCCGTGGCCTTGCCGATGTCGACGACGATGTTGTCCTCGTCGAGCTCGGTGCGGCGGAAAGTCGCATCCACCAGGAAAGTCGCGCCGTGCAGGCGTTGCGCGGGACCGAAGACTTCCCCGCGGAAGCTGTGGGCGACCATCACGTGGTCACGGACGGTGATGCTGAACACCAAGACCTCCGATGCGTTCGGGTGGACGTGGTCACTGCGGCTGATACATGACACGGAGGCACAGGGCGGAAAGTTCATTTGCCGCCAGCCGGGGTAACACGGAAGGAAGATCTTCAAACATGCACTCGGCGCTGACCAGGGCTTCGAACGCCGGATCGGCCAGGAGTTCGAGTGCGATGCCGAGGCGCTCGGCGTAGTCGCGGTCCGGTCGCGCGACCGTCCCGACCTGGCTGCTGCGGATCACCAGGCGTCGCGAATGGAAGTTCTCCCCGAGCGGGACGCTGATCCGGCGGTCGCCGTACCAGGACAGCTCGACGACTTCCCCTTCCGGCGCGAGCAGGTCCAGGGCTTTGGCCAGGCCGGCCTCGGACGCGCTGGCGTGCACCACGAGGTCGCAGTCGCCCAGTGCTTCTTCGGGAGTCGAGAAGTCGACACCGAGCGCAGCCGCGATGTCCGCTTTGGCCGGATCGACGTCGACCAGCTGCACTCGCGCCGCCGGGAAGCCACTGAGGAGCTTGGCGACGCTCGCGCCGACCATCCCGGCCCCGATGACGGCGATCCGGTCGCCGAGCCGCGGGCGCGCGTCCCACACGGCGTTCACCGCGGTCTCGACCGTGCCGGCGAGGATCGCGCGACCGGGCGGGACGTTCTCGGGCACCGGCGTCACCGCGCTCGCCGGGACGACGTACGCGGTCTGGTGCGGGTAGAGGCAGAACACGGTCTTGCCCCGGAGGTGCTCCGGCCCGTGTTCGACGACGCCGACGTTGAGGTAGCCGTACTTGACCGGGCCGGGGAACTCACCTTCCTGGAAGGGGGCGCGCATGACGTCGTGCTGGCTCGCCGGGACACCGCCGCGGAAGACGAGGGTTTCGGTGCCGCGGCTGACGCCGGAGCACAGCGTGCGGACGAGCACGTCGTCCGGTCCGGGGTCGGGCAGCCGCTCCTCGCGCAGCTGTCCCGCGCCGGGACTTTGAACCCAGAAAGCCTGTTCCACGTGTTTCTCCTCAGCGGGCGACCGGAGGCTGGTGTCGCCACCCTATGAGCAATTCGCGGAGTCGACGATGATCAAACAGGACCTTCTCCTGCGTGCGGTGATCCCGGCGCCGGTGCTCGCCGCGGGGGTCTTCGCGGGCGGTTCCGCCCCGCTGGCCTGGGCGACCGGAGCCGTCTACGGCCTCGCGCTGGTGCTGCTGACCGAGTGGGGGCTGCGCCGCAGCGGCCGCCCCGCCTTCGGGCCGGCGGACTGGATCACCTTCGCCCGCGCGATCCTCGTCGGCTGCGCCGCGCAGCTGATCGCCTCGGGCGATTTCTCCCTCGGCTGGCTGGTCGGCCTGGTCGGCGTCGCGCTGCTCCTGGACGGCCTCGACGGTCAGGTGGCCCGCCGCACGGGAACGACGTCGGAGTTCGGCGCGCGGTTCGACATGGAGGTCGACGCGTTCCTGATCCTGCTGCTGTGCATCCAGGTGTCCCGCACGCTGGGGCTGTGGGTGCTGGCGATCGGCCTGATGCGGTACGTGTTCGTCGCGGCGTCGTGGGCGATGCCGTGGCTGACCTCGCCGCTGTACCCGAGCATGGCGCGCAAGACGGTGGCCGCGGTGCAGGGCGTGGTCCTGGTGGTCGCGGTCTCGGGCCTGTTGCCGGGTGTCCTGACGTTCGCCGCGGTGGCGGTCGCGCTGGCTTCGCTGGCGTGGTCGTTCGGCCGGGACGTCGTCTGGCTGGCCCGCCACCGCGTCGAGCAGCCGCCGGCCCGCATCGTGACGTTCACCCGGGCGACCCTGCGCCGCCCCCTGGGCTACGGCCACAACCAGGCCGCCTGACCCGCTACGAACTCGCCTCACGAGCCGCCCGGGCGCGGCGTTTCCCCTCGTGCATCGCCACCACGCGGGCGATCGGGATGGTGTGCCCCTCCTCGACCAGGTCCGCGGGCAGCACGAACGGCTCCGGCATCTCCTCCGTCCACGGGTCACCGTCGCCCAGCAGGGCCGGGACCGTGTGCACCGTGAAGTCGCCCGGCTTGACGTCGGCGACGTCGGCCCAGCGGACCGGGTACGACACCGGGGCGCCCGGGCGGTGGCGCGGGCTGTACACCGAAACGACCGTTGCGCCGCCGGCCCGCGTGGAGTCCAGGAACACCTTGCCCTCCCGGCGCTCGACCACGAACTCCGTCGTGCCCAGGGCCGGGTCGATCCGCTCGGCGCGGGCCGCCACCGCGCGGGTCGCCGCCGCGATGTCCTCCGTCGACTGTCCGGGCGCGAGCGGCACGAAGACGTGGACGCCCTTCGAACCGCTGGTCTTCACCGCGCCGTCGAGACCGTCCTTGCGCAACGCCTCCCGCACCAGCTCGGCCGCCCCCACGGCCAGCGAGAAGGGTGCGTCCGCGGGCGGGTCGAGGTCGAGGATCAGGTGCGTCGGCCCGCTCGCGGGATCGCCGCGGAACAGCGTCGTGTGGTACTCGATCGCGCGCTGGTTGCCGAACCACAGCAGCGTGCGCAGGTCGTTGCAGAGCGCGTAGGTGACTTCGCGCCGCGAGCGGTCGGCCCACAGCGCCCGGCGCTCGACCCACTCCGGCGTGTACTTCGGCAGGTTCTTCTGCATGAACGGCTCCTGGCCGCGCAGCACCCGCACCACGCTCAGCAGCCGGTCGTGCAGCTCCGGCAGCATCCGGCCGGACACCGCCTCGAGGTAGTCGAGCAGCTCCCGCTTGGTGACCCCCGCGTCCGGGAAGACCTCCTGGTCGAGACTGCTCAGCTTGACGCCGTGGCGCACCTCATCACCGCTCATGGGCCCACCCTCGCGCCCCCGCGGGAGGCGGTCAACTCCCCACGAGCGGGCGGCCGGTCCGCAACCGCCACCGCAGATCCACCAGGCAGAGGTTGAACGGGAACCGCCGCAGCGGCCCGGGCAGGACGCGGACGACCCGGCCGAGCGCGGCGAGGAGCGCGGCGAACCGGCGCTGGTCGGCGGCGGTCCAGGGCAGCCGCATCTCGTCGCGGAAGCGCTGCGGGAGGAACCCCGTGGTCACGAACCGGTGGAACCGCCGTCCCGGCACGGCGAACACCGGCGGCAGGAACTCCAGGTCGACGATCCGGGTCAGGTACCGGCGCACGGTGTCGTCGACGCCGATCGCGGCCAGCCCGCCGGCCCAGTACTCCTCGAAGGCCGCCCGGTCGCCGGGCCACATCTCCGGACGCACCTGCAGCGTGGTCCCGAGCGCGGCGGCCTCGGCGTAGAACCGCTCCGGCTCGCCGCCGACGAACGCCAGGTAGACGTCCTCGAAGCCCTTGTACAGGCAGGCCGCGACCCACAGCTGGAGGTCGGTGTCGAAGGCGTCGTACGCGACCGGGCTCGACGCGGTCGAGTGCACCTGCGCGTGCGCCCGGTTGACGCCCTGCCGGTACGCCGCGCGCTCGGCGTCGGTGCCCATCGTCGCGACCGCCAGGTAGGTCAGCGTGGTGCGCGTCCGCTTCGCCGGGTGGCGGAAGAGGTTGCCGCTGTCGACCCGGCTCTCCAGGACGCCGTGGCCGACGGGTGCGCGGGACAGCTGCATGATCACGTTCGCGCTGCCGGCCAGCAGCCCGGCGCCGATGACGGCGTCGCGAAGGGCGGTCTCGGTCATCACCTGAGGGAACGCTCCTGTTGACGACCTGTCAAGAATGTTGAGCTGCCCGGGCGAACGCGATCAACGCCCGCGCGGCGGGACTCAGCGGCCCCTCCGTCCGCCACGCCAGCGCGAGCATGCCCCGCAGCCCCGGCCCGCGGAGCCCGACGACCTGCAGCTCCGCCTGGTGGTACCGAGCCAGCGACGCCGGCACGATCGCCACCCCCAGCCCCCGCGTCGCCAGCTGCACCAGGAAGTTCGGATCGGCCGCCTCGAACGCGATCCGCGGTGTCAGCCCCGCCCGGGCGAAGGCCGCGTCCAACGCCGTGCGCAGGCCCGTCCCCTTGGGCAGCGCCATCAGCGGCAGGCCGTCGAGGTCGGGGATCGCCACCTCGTCCCGCCCGGCCAGCGGACCGGACGGCGCGGTGACGGCCAGGAACGGCTCTTCGAGCAGCACTTGCGTCGCGATGCCGGGCGGCGGAGCCGTCGAGATGCCGACGACGGCGAGGTCGAGCCGCCCCTCGCGCAGCGCCGCCAGCATCGTGTCGGAGTCGGCCTCCGAGAGCGTGATCTCGACCGCCGGGTACCGCTCGTGGAAGCCGGCCAGCAGGTCGGGCAGCCCGATCGGGCCCACCGACGTCACCATGCCGATCGCGACCTGCCCACGGACCAGCCCGGCCAGCTCCTCGACGGCTTCGCGCACCCCCTGCACCGCCGCGAGCGCGGCCCGGGCGTGCGGCAGGGCCGCCGCGCCGACGTCGGTGAGCCGGACCGTCCGGCCGGAGCGGTCCAGCAGCTCCTGCCCCAGCTCCCGCTCCAGGCGTTTGACCTGCGCACTCACCCCGGGTTGAGCCACGTGCAGGCGCTCGGCCGCGCGAGTGAAGTTGCCTTCTTCCGCGACAGCGACGAAGTAGGCGAGCTGATGCAGTTCCATAAGCACTGATTCTAGTCAGCAGAAAAACCAGATCTTGGACTTCTGATCGGGCTCGCCCGAAGCTGGAGGCATGAACCTCCTCCAGCCCGGCCAGGACGGGTACACCGAAGAAATCGCCGGATTCCAGACGGCGGTGCCGACGTCACCCGCGGCCGTCGTCGCCGCCGAGAGCGCCGAAGACGTCGTCGCCGCGGTGCGCTACGCCGCCGAGCACCGGCTGCCCGTCGCGGTCCAGGCCACCGGGCACGGCCTGACGGCGGGCACCGACGGCGTCCTGATCAGCACCCGCCGGATGACCGGCGTCGAGATCGACGCCACGGCCCGGACCGCCCGGGTCGAGGCGGGTGTCCGGTGGGAAGCGGTCATCGAAGCCGCCGGCGCGCACGGCCTGGCGCCGTTGAGCGGCTCGTCGCCGGACGTCGGCGTCGTCGGCTACACGCTCAGCGGCGGCTTCGGGCTGATGGCCCGCCGGTACGGCCGGGCCGCCGACCACGTCCGCGCCCTCGACGTCGTGACCGCCGACGGCGAGCTCCGGCGCGTCGAGCCGGGCTCGGACCTGTTCTGGGCCCTGCGCGGCGGCCGCGACGGCTTCGGCGTCGTGACGGCGATCGAGTTCGCCCTCCTGCCGGTCGCCGAGCTCTACGGCGGCAGCCTCACCTTCGACGGCGCCGACGTGCCGGCCGTGCTGCGCGCCTGGCGGACGTGGTCGGCGGCCGCGCCGGACCCGCTGACGACGTCACTGGCCATGATCCAGTACCCCGACCTGCCGGTGGTGCCCGCGCCGGTGCGCGGCCGGCACGTCGCCCAGGTCCGGATCGCCTACCTCGGCGAGGACGGCGACGACGTCGTCGCGCCGCTGCGGGCCGTCGCCCCCGCGCTGGGGGACACGCTGCGGCGCATGCCGTTCACCGAGTCGGGGTCGATCGCGGCCGAGCCGCGGCAGCCGCACGGCTACCACGGCACCAACGCGACCGTTTCCCAGCTGAACGACGCCATGCTCGACGCGATCGTCGAGCACGCGGGCCCGGGCGCGGCCGCGCCGCCGGTGCTGATCATCGACCGGCTCGGCGGTGAGCTCGCCCGGACCCCGGGGGTGCCGGGCGTGGGCTGGGACTCGGCGGCCGAGTTCGTCGTCCGGGCGTTGACGGTGGTCGGCGACGACGGCGTCGCGACGGCCCGGCGCGTGCACGCGAAGCTGTTCGACGCGCTGGCGCCGTGGACGACCGGCCGGCTGCTGCCGTTCGTCTACGGCGAGCATGCGCCGGAGGAGGTCGCGGAGAGCGTCTTTTCCGGCGCCGACCTGCGGCGGCTGCGGGAGCTGAAGCGCCGGTACGACGCCGGGAACGTCTTCCGGGCCGGGTGAGGCGGGCAGAAGGCCGGGGATCGGGGGCCATATACTCGGCCGGCCTGATCACACCGATAGGGGAACCGTTTTGCGCACGATGAGTCACGAGGACTACCTCGGCATGCGGCGGTTCCCCGGGCTCGACGGCCTGCGCGCGCTCGCCGCGACGATGGTCATCTTCTTCCACTTCGGCGGGCCGAACTGGACGTGGCTGTCGGGCTGGGTCGGCGTCTACCTCTTCTTCGTGCTGTCCGGGTTCCTGATCACCACGCTGCTGCTGCGCGAGCAGGACCGCAACGGCCGGATCTCGCTGTCGAACTTCTACATCCGGCGCGTGTTCCGGATCCTGCCGCCGTACCTGGTGATCCTCGGCGGGATCGTGGCGTTCGTGATCCTCCGCGGCGAGTTCTACTCGCGCGACTTCCCGCAGGCGCTGAAGTACTACCTGACGTTCCTCAACGAGTTCCTGCCGGCGGCCACCACCGGCACGGACAACTTCTTCAGCGGCTCGTGGACGCTCGGGATCGAGGAGAAGTTCTACCTGGTCTGGCCGTTCCTGCTGGTCGCGATCGGGATCGGCGCGGCGAAGCGCAAGTTCCTGCTGGTCGGCACGGCGATGATCGCGCTGCTGGCCCTGGTCCCGCTGACCACCGGCGGCTTCGTCCTGAACGAATCGCAGACGGCGATCTACCGCTCGACGATCCACTACTTCATCCTGGCGGGCGGCTGCCTGCTGGCGATCCTGCTGCACTACCGCCGCGGGTACGCGCTGCTGAAGCCGCTGACCCACCCCCTGGCGGCGATCCCGATCGTCGCGGCGTTCGCGCTGCTGCACACGAACTTCGACGACCTGTGGCACGAGACCCGCAACAACCTGTGGCTGCTGGTGGCGTACGCGGGGCTGACGATGCTCCTGCTGATCGTCCTGGTGAGCCCGGGCCCGCTGCGCTGGCTGCTGAGCACGGCCCCGATGCGGTTCGTCGGTGAGCGCTCGTACTCGCTGTACCTGCTGCAGGGGCCGGTGCACTTCGCGGTGGTCCAGGCGGTGCCGGGGCTCGCACCGCACCGGACGGTCTCGGCGCTGACGGTGTTCATCGTCGGCCTGGCGATCGCGGACCTCATCCACCGCTGGGTCGAGAAGCCCCTCATCGACGTCGGCAAGCGCCTGATCACCCGCAAGGACACCCGGCGCGCGGAACAGCAGGAGGCAGACCGCCCCGCCGCAACGCGCGCCGAGCCCGAGCCGGCGCCGATCGGTTCCTAACGCTCGTCGGTTCCCGGCCGCGGGGCACCTTCGGCACCGGTGGCGCGGAGCCACGAAGCCCCCCGCAGCCAACAGCGCCGGCGTCAGCCGCCGGAACCGCGCGCGGGAGTCTTCGTACGGAGCCCGCGCCGATCGGCCCGCCGCGACGCGCGCCAGCGCCGATCGGTTCCTAGCGCTCCAGGACCACGATCGGGATGACCCGGGTGGTCTTCGTCTCGTACTCCGCGAAGCCCTCCGCGTGCGCGACCATGCCCGCGTACAGGCGGTCGCGCTCGGCGCGGTCGGCGATCACGGTGGCCGTCGCCTCGAACTTCTCGGTGCCGACCTCGACCGTGACCTTCGGGTTGGCGACCAGGTTGTGGTACCAAGCCGGGTTCTTCGGCGCGCCGCCCATCGACGCGGCGACGACGTAGCGGTCGCCGTCCTTCGTGTAGACGAGCGGGGACAGGCGCTCCGCGCCGCTCTTCGCGCCGGTGGTGGTGAGCAAGAGCACGTTCTTGCCCTCGAAGTAGTTGCCGACCTTGCCCTCGTTGGCCCGGAATTCCTCGACGACCTGCTTGTTGAAGTCGTTCATCTCGGCTGGCGTGGTCATGGGATCCCCTTGTTTCTGGCCGGTACGCTCAAGCGGGCGCGAGGTACGCTCGGGCGAAGAGTTTGTTTTGCAAGCAAAGCTACCGACGGGAGGTGAGCGGTGTCAACGGAGACCGGACCGAGTGTCGAGGACGGCGTGCGGCAGCTCCTGCTGCTCATGCCCCGGCTGGTCGGCCGCGCGAAGCGCACCCCGGTGCCGGCCGAGCTCGACGGCTGCGCGCTGGCGCCGCGGCACCTTTCGCTGCTGTCTTACCTGCTCTTCGACGGCCCGATGACGGTCACCGAACTCGCCACCCGCCTCCAGGTGGCCCCGACGACGGCCAGCCTGATGGTCGGCGACCTCAGCCGCCAGGGCGTCCTGAACCGCGACGAAGACCCGGCCGACCGCCGCCGCACGATCGTCAGCATCACCGACGACAAGCGCCCGGCCGTCGACGCCTGGCTCGCCCGCGGCGCCAAGGCCTGGAGCGACGCCCTGACCCCGCTCACTCCGGCCGAGCGCCGCCTGGTCATCACGACCCTGGAAGCCTACGAACGCGGCACCTGCGAAGGCCCCACCTGCTGACCCCCGTGATCAGAGGGTCGACACGGCGTTATTCGTCGCCGCGCTTTTCGCGGGCCAGCTTGCGCTGGGCTTCCGCGCGTTCCCGGCACTTGCGGAGGAATTCCTCGTCGTCTTCCGGGCTCGTGGCCGCGAAGCGGCCCGGGCGGTCGTACTCCGGGAACGCCGGCGCCTGGCGCTCGTACGGGCCGCGCGCCCGCGCCACCTGCTGCGGACGGCCCGCCACCAGCCAGATGATCGAGCCGACCAGCGGCACCACCAGCACGAGCAGCAGCCACAACCCCTTCGGCAGGTTGCGGCAGGACCCCTCGTCCGTGGTGATCACGTCGACCAGGCAGAAGATCCACAACCCGAACGTGACGACGCCGAGCAGGCCGTTGAAATACAGCAATTCCCCGCCTTCCCCCAAAGGATGAACGCGGTAAGTCTTAGCAGAAGCCCCGGGCCGTTCAGCCGCGGGTCACCCGCAGGCAAACGGGCATCCGGAGATTCGGCGACGAAACCCAGGAGACTTCCGCTTCTGTCAGGCGGAATCCACGCAACGCCCCGAGAACGCCGGCCGCGAGAGCGTGCGCTTGCCGCGCGCCCGGGCACGCGCGCGGCCCCGCCCCGAACGGCGTCCCGGCGAGGGACACCGTCACGTCGGCGCCGTCGACCCGGCGGCGCGTGGCGAGCACCGGCTGTTCGGCCGGTTTTCCGGTCAGGGCCGCGAAAAGCTCGTTCCCGATGAGCCCCGCCGTGGCGTCGCAGGCCTGGACGAGCAGGCCGATCCGCGCCGCCGCGAGTTCCGTCGGCCCGCCGCACACCTCGATCAGCCGCGCCAACGCCGCTTCCGCGTCCGCGCCCGGCGTCACGTGCGGGTGGTAGGCCGCCGCGAGCGGGACGACGTCGGCCGAGACGTCCGGCAGGCCCAGCGCTTCGGCGAGCACCCCCACCGGCACCGGCCGCGCGATCCGCGCCATCACGTCGACGACTTCGACACCCGCCACGATCGCCGAAGTACGGGAGAAAGCGTTGTCCTGCAACAACTCCACGTCAAGTGGACCCAGCAGGTCGACGGCGAGCGCCCGCCGCCGGACGTGGTCGGCGCCGTTGCTGAAGCGGGCCACGGACGCCCGCAGCCACGCGACGCTCCCCGGAGCACCATCGACGGGCACGGGCGGAACCGGAGCGGAAAGCGAAGTCATAGCGCGAAGTTAGCCGCGGAAAACGTCGGCGAGCGCCGAAGTTTCACAGCACCGGAGCAGCCGGGAACCACGTCGCCTGCGGCCCACCGCACCGCGTCGGGCGCGGGACGTCGTGCTGGAACCACCACGCCTCGGTGACGCGGCCGTCCGGCAGCCGGTACGTCGGCGGGCCACCCACCCGGCCGAGCCCGGCCGCCTGCAGCGACCGCGCGCTGGCGACGTTGCCGACTTCCGCACCGGCCCGCACCCGCGCCAGGCCGAGGTGGTCGTGCGCCAGCGTCAGCCCGGCCGCGAAGAGCACGCGCCCGAACCCGCGGCCGCGGTACGCCGGCGCGAGGTAGCCGCCGGTCTCCGGGCCCCCGTCCTCGCCCGTGTGCACGCTCACCAGGCCGACGCAGCGGTTGGCCTCGACGTCGATCATCACCAGGTCGACGGACTGCGGATCGGGGGACGCCCAGTCCGGCCCGGTGCCGGGCACGACCCGCAGCGCGTCCGCCCGCGCCGGCTCGGCGACGATCGAGTCGCGCTGCCAGCCGAGCCACCGCTGCGCCGCCGGATCACTGCCCCCGGCCACGGCGGCGGCGTACTCCCACGCGGTCGGCGTGCGGAAGAGGAAGCGCCCGCCGCGCAGCACGTGGCCCTGCCGGTCGCAGGTCCGCTTGGTCATCAGGCGGCCCCGGCGGGTGAGCCGGTCGAAGATCCCCTTGGTGGCTGGCAGCATCGCGGCGAAATCGTAGCGGAGCGATCCGGCCGGGAGTTGCTATCGTGGCGCGATGACGGCCGTACCCGAGGCAACCGAACTGGACGGCTCCGGCCGGTCCGCCCAGCCTCGCCAGCTCATCGTGACGGTGTACGGCCTCTACTCGCGCACCGAAGGCGGCTGGCTCTCGGTCGCCTCGCTGATCGACCTGCTGGCCGCGGTCGGCGTCGACGAGCCCGCGGTGCGCTCGTCGATCTCCCGGCTGAAGCGGCGCGGGATCCTCGAAGCGGTCCGCCGCGACGCGACGGCGGGTTACGAACTGTCCGACGAAGCCCGCGAAATCCTGCGCGAGGGCGACGAGCGGATCTTCCGCCGCGGCCGCGCGACCCCGGCCGACGGCTGGCTGCTCGCGGTGTTCTCGGTGCCCGAGACCGAACGCCACAAGCGCCACCTCCTGCGCACGCAGCTGGCCCGGATGGGCTTCGGCACGGCGGCCTCCGGCGTCTGGATCGCCCCGGCCCACCTGCACGTGGCGACCGAGGAAGCGCTCACCCGGCTCGGCCTGGCCGGGTACGCCGACCTGTTCCGCGCCGACCACCTGGCCTTCGGCGACGTCGCGGCGAAGGTCCGCGACTGGTGGGACCTCGACCGGCTGGACGAGCTGTACACGACCTTCCTCGACGAGCACGGGCCGGCGCTGCGGCGCAAGTCCGTGACGGAGGAGCAGGCGTTCGCCGACTACGTCCGGGTGCTGACCGGCTGGCGGCGGATGCCCTACCTCGACCCGGGCCTGCCCGCGGAGTTTTTGCCGGCCGGCTGGTCCGGGATCCGCGCGGCCGAGCTGTTCTTCCAACTGCACGCGCAACTGGAGACGCCGGCCCGCGCGTACGTCGCGAAGGCGATCAACCTCGGCTGAGCACCGCGAAGCCCTGGACCTCGACCAGCGCCTCCTCGTCCCACAGCCGGGACACGCCGATGCCCGCCATCGCCGGGTACTCCGTGCCCGCGAGGCGCTTCCACACCCGGCCGATCTCGCGCGCGTGGGCGCGGTAATCGGCCATGTCGACGATGTAGACCGTCACGCTGCACAGATCCGCCGGGGAGCCGCCGGCCGCGCGCAGCGACGCCAGGAGGTTGCCGAGCGCGCGCTCGAACTGCTCGACCACGCCGTCGCCGACGATCTTGTTCGACGCGTCCAGCGCGGTCTGCCCGGCGAGGAAGACCACCCGGCCCTCGGCCACCACCGCGTGCGAGAACCCGGACGGCCGGCCCAGCTCCGGCGGGTTGATGCGTTCCATGCGGGACACGGTACGCCATCTTTCGCGTTATTGACGGTCGTAGTCACCACGACATACCCTGGACGGCGTGCGAATCGCGGTCATCGGTGGCGGCCCGGCGGGTCTGTACTTCGCCGCGCTCGCGAAGCAGCTCGGTCCCGGCCACGAAATCACCGTCTGGGAGCGCAACGCGCCGGACGACACCTTCGGCTTCGGCGTCGTGTTCTCCGACGAGACGCTCGGCGGCATCGAGCACGCCGACGCGGCGGTGCACGAGGCGATGAAGGCCGAATTCGCCCGCTGGGACGACATCGACGTCCACTACCGCGGCACGGTCACCACCTCGGGCGGCCACGGCTTCGCCGCGATGAGCCGCAAGCGCCTGCTCGGCATCCTGCAGAGCCGCTGCGGCGAACTCGGCGTCGGCCTGCACTTCCGGGAAGAAGCACCCACCGACCTCAGCGGCTACGACCTGGTCATCGCAGCTGACGGCGTCAACTCGGCCGTGCGCGCGCGGTACGCCGAGACGTTCCGGCCGAGCGTCGAGACCCGCCGGTGCCGGTACATCTGGCTGGGCACGGACCTGGTGTTCGACGCCTTCAAGTTCTACGTCCTGGAAACGCCGGCCGGGATCATGCAGATCCACGGCTACCCGTACGGCCGCGACGGCAGCACGTTCATCCTCGAGGTGCAGGAAGACGTCTGGCAGCGGACGTTCGGGCCGATCGCGGCGACGTCGCTCAAGCCCGGCGAGAGCGACGAGAAGTCGATCGCGCTGATCCGCGAGCTGTGCGCCGACGTCCTCGACGGCCACCAGGTCATGGCGAACAACTCGAAGTGGGTCTCGTTCGGCACGGTCCGCTGCGAGACGTGGGTGCACGAGAACGTCGTCCTCCTCGGCGACGCCGCGCACACCGCGCACTTCTCGATCGGCTCGGGCACGAAACTGGCGATGGAGGACGCGCTCGCGCTGGCCGCGTGCCTGCACGAAAACGACGGCGTCGCAGCTGCTTTGAAGGCCTACGAGCTGGAACGGCGGCCGGTCGTCACGTCGACGCAGCGGGCCGCGCAGGCCAGCCTGGAGTGGTTCGAGAACATCGCGCAGTACGCCCACCAGGAGCCGCCGCAGTTCGCGTTCAACATCCTCACGCGCAGCCGCCGCGTCACCTACGACAACCTCCGCCTGCGCGACCCCGAATTCGCCGCCGAACTGGACACCTGGTTCGCGCGCACGCTCGGGACGACGTCGCGGCCGCCGATGTTCCAGCCGTTCAAGTTGGGTGAACTGGAACTGCCCAACCGGATCGTCGTGTCCCCGATGGACATGTACTCCGCGGTGGACGGCGTGCCGGGCGACTTCCACCTGGTGCACCTGGGCAGCAAGGCCCTCGGTGGTGCCGGGCTGGTGATGACCGAGATGGTCTGCGTCTCCCCCGAAGGCCGGATCACGCCCGGCTGCGGCGGACTGTACACAGCGGACCAGGAAGCGGCGTGGAAGCGGGTCGTCGATTTCGTTCACACGCAGACGCCGGCGCGCATCGGTGTCCAAGTGGGACACTCTGGGCGCAAGGGCTCGACGAAACTCATGTGGGACGGCATCGACGAGCCACTGCCGTCCGACAACTGGGAGATCTGCGCACCTTCACCACTGCCCTATTCGGACCGCAACCAAGTCCCGCGTGCACTGTCCACAACGGACCTCGTAGAGATCCGCGAGCAGTTCGTCGCCTGCGCTGAGGCCGCGGCCCGCGCCGGGTTCGACGTCCTCGAACTGCACTGCGCACACGGCTACCTGCTGTCGTCGTTCCTCTCGCCGCTGACCAACTGTCGGAGTGACGAGTACGGCGGCTCGCTCGAAAACCGGCTGCGGTTTCCCCTGGAGGTCTTCGACGCGGTCCGCGCGGCATGGCCCGCCGAGCGGCCGATGACGGTCCGGATTTCGGCGACCGACTGGTGCGAGGGCGGCATCGACGCCGACGACGCCGTCGAGATCGCGCGGGCGTTCGCCGCCCACGGCGCCGCGGGCATCGACGTCTCGACCGGCCAGGTCGTCAGCGACGAGCGTCCGCAGTACGGCCGCAGCTACCAGACCCCGTACGCCGACCGGATCCGCAACGAGATCGGCGAGGAGTACGGGATCGCGGTGATCGCGGTCGGTGCGATCTCGTCCTACGACGACGTCAACTCGCTGATCCTGGCCGGGCGCGCGGACCTGTGCGCCCTGGGCCGGACCCACCTCTACGATCCACAGTGGACGTTGCACGCGGCGGCCGAACAGGATTACCCGATGCCGTGGCCGAAGCCGTTCGCCGCGGGCCGCCGCAAGCCGCAGACGGGCCGCTCCGACGGGCCGGAGCCGCGCCTCGACCTCGTCCGGTCCGGTCCCACCGGCACCGCTCACGCCCGCTGGCGACCGGGAGCGTCCACATGACCTTCACCCTGGATCCGGAGCAACGCGCGTTCGCCGAGGAAGTCCGGCGGGTGGCGACCGAGCAGCTGCTCCCCCTCGCCGAGTCCGGAGTGGAGGGTGCGGTCAACCGACCGCTGCTCAAGGCGATGGGTGCGCTCGGCCTGCTCGCCCGGCTCTTCCCCGGGGTCGCTTCGGGCACGCCGTCCAGGCAGGCGGCCGCGACGGACCTGTGCATCCTGCGCGAGAACCTCGCCACGATCAGCACCGAGGCCGAGACCGCACTGGCGTTGCAGGGCCTGGGAAGTTACCCCGTGCTCCAGTCCGGAAGGGACGAACAGGTCGCGAAGTGGCTGCCCGCGGTGGCGGCCGGCGACGCGGTGGCGGCGTTCGCGCTCACCGAACCGGACGCGGGCTCGGACGCGGCGGCGCTGGCCCTCGCGGCGGAGCCCGACGGCGACGGCTGGCGCCTGACCGGCGAAAAGATGTGGATCTCCAACGCCCCCGAAGCCGACTTCTACACCGTTTTCGCGCGTACGACACCGGGAGCGGGCGCACGCGGGGTGAGCGCGTTCGTCGTCCCCGCCGACCGGCCGGGCCTCGGCGGCGAGCACCTCGACCTGGTCAGCCCGCACCCGATCGGCACGCTGACGTTCGACGGCGTTTCGGTGCAGCGTGAGGAATTGCTCGGCGAAGAGAACCACGGCTTCGCCGTGGCGATGCGGACGCTGGACCTGTTCCGCCCGAGCGTCGGCGCGTTCGCCGTCGGGATGGCACAAGCCGCGCTGGACGCCACTGTGGACCACACAAGCGAGCGGGAAGCCTTCGGTGGCCCGCTGCTCAAGCAGCAGGCGGTGGCGCACACCCTCGCCGAGATGGCCACCCGCACCGAAGCCGCCCGGCTCCTGGTCTACGCGGCGGCGGGGGCGTACGACGCGGGCGAGCCGAACCTCGGCGGCCGCGCGGCGATGGCGAAGCTGTTCGCCACCGAGGCGGCGCAGTTCGTCGTCGACTCGGCGGTCCAGCTCCACGGTGCCCGCGCGCTGCGGCGCGGGCACCTGCTGGAGCACCTGTACCGGGAGGTCCGGGCGCCCCGGATCTACGAAGGCGCGTCGGAGATCCAGCGGACGATCATCGCGCGCTGGCTGGCTTCGGGTGCCGGTCGAGCCACCACTGGCTGAGCAGCAGCAGCGTCAGGATGCTCAACGCGGCCGACACCGTGGCGGCGCTGAGGATCATCGTTTCCTTGTCCCCGCCCCGCGGCATGACCACCAAGAAGCCGATCGGGGACAGCGCGCGGGTCATCAGCGTGTTCATGCACATGGCGAAGCTGCGGATCATCCACTTCCGGTGCTCGGCGAACCGGCGCTGCCGCACGGCCCGCCACCCGGCCACGGTGAAGCCGAGCCACAGCAGAGCGGCCACGACGTTGAGCGCGGCGACGACCGGCCCGAACGGGCTCACCGCACCGATCGTCGCCGCCAGCACGGCGGAGGGAATGGCGCCGGCGAAGACGTAGACGCGCCCGATCCGCCGGTGCGCGATCGGGTGCTCCCGGCGCAGCCACGGCCAGATCTGCAGGATGACGCCGACGATCGCCACGCTGCCGAAGGCGATGTGCGCCACGAGGAACCAGTAGTGCGCGGCGAACCCGGCGGGCGCGGGAACGCGCGACTGCGCGGGATCGAGCGTGAGGTAGGGCGGCACTGAATAGGCGAGGAAGACGGCGACGACCAGGGCGAGCGGCGCCACCCAGGGCCGTCGCCACCACTTCGGCGGCGCAGCGGCAGGTACGGGTGTGACATCGGTCCGGACGGTCATGGCTTCCCCCGGGGTCGGCTTTTCTTCCAACGTTACGGAAAGTCCCGAGGGGAAGCCATGGGGTGAGCCACCGCCACCGTGGTGGGGCCCACCCCACCGCCGTTCAGCGGCCGCGGACCCGCCGGACGGTGTCGCGGTAGAAGTACCCGCTCTGCTTGATCGTCCGCTCCTGCGTCTCGTAGTCCACCCGGATCAACCCGAACCGCTTCGCGTACCCGTACGCCCACTCGAAGTTGTCCAACAGCGACCACGCGAAGTACCCGCGCACGTCCGCCCCGGCCTGACGGGCCGCCGCCACCGCCGCGATGTGCGAGGCCAGGTACGCCGTACGTCCGTCGTCACGCACGAACCCCGAAGAGTCCGGGTCGTCGTCGAAGGCCGAGCCGTTCTCCGTGATGTACATCGGCAGGCCCGGGTAGTCGCGGCCCAGGCGGGTCAGCAGCTCCGTGAACTTCCCCGGCAGGATCTCCCAGCCCATCGCCGTCGTCGGCTCGCCGAACGGGATCACCCGGGACGCCGGGACACCGTCCGCGTCGACCGCGGACCCGGCATCGTCCACGCCCGAGAACTGCTGGCCGAAGTAGTAGTTCACGCCCAGGAAGTCCAGCGGCGTCGAGATCACCGAGAGGTCGCCGTCCTGGATCGGGAGGCGGACGTTGCGCGCCGCCAGGTCCTCGACCACGTCCTCCGGGTACCGGCCGTGGACCAGCGGGTCCAGGTAGATGCGGACGCCGAGGCCGTCGGCCTGGCGGGCCGCGCGGACGTCCTCCGGGGAGTCGGTCGCCGGGTCGGCCGTGCACATGTTGAGCGTGATGCCGAACTGCGTGTCCGCCGGCGCCGCCTCGCGCATCCGCTGCACCGCCAGCCCGTGACCCAGCAGCAGGTGGTGCACCGCGTGCAACCCCGCCGCGTAGTCACGGCGGCCCGGCGCCATCACGCCGTGCACGTACCCGTGCATCGCCGAGCACCACGGCTCGTTCAGCGTCGTCCAGTGGCGGACCCGATCCTTCAGCCGGTCGAACACCAGCATCGCGTAGTCGGCGAACCGGTACGCCGTGTCACGAGCCGGCCAGCCGCCCGCGTCCTCGAGCTCCTGCGGGAGGTCCCAGTGGTACAGCGTCAGCCACGGCGTGATGCCCCGGCTCAGCGTCTCGTCGACGAGCCGGTCGTAGAAGCCGATGCCCGCCTCGTTGACGCCGCCGCGGCCGTGCGGCTGGACCCGGGGCCACGCCACGGAAAACCGGTAGGTGTCCGCCCCGAGCTCGGTGACGAGCCCGATGTCGGACGGCATCCGGTGGTAGTGGTCGCAGGCGATGTCACCGTTGTCATTGTTGTCGATCGCCCACGGCACCCGGCAGAACGTGTCCCAAATGGACGGTGTGCGCCCGTCCTCGGAGACCGCGCCTTCGATCTGGTACGCGGCGGTCGCCACGCCCCAGCGGAAGTCCGGCGGCAGGGTGTCGATCAGCGCCTGCTGCTCGGCGGTCGCGGCTGTGGTCTCGGTCAAGGCGGCTCTCCTCCAGGGGTATCGGACACCGGCGTTCAGGAAGTGACGGGGTGCAGCCAGCACGCCACTTCGCGCGCCGGGTCGCCGGGCGTGCCCAGCAGCGGCACGCGGTCGGGGCACGGCTCGAAAGCCTTGGGGCACCGCGGGTGGAACGCGCAGCCGGACGGCATCCCGCGCGTGTCCGGCGGCGATCCGGGGATCCCGGACAGTTCGCGCCGCGGCCCCCGCAGGGCGGGGAACGAGTTGAGCAGGCCGTGGCTGTACGGGTGCAGCGCGTCCCGGTAGAGGTCCGCCGCCGGCGCCTGCTCGACGATCCGGCCGCCGTACATGATCGCGATCCGGTCCGAGAACTCCACCAGCAGCGACAGGTCGTGCGTGATGAACAGGACCGAGAACCCCAGCCGTTCGCGCAGTTCCACGAGCTGGCCGAGGATCTGCCGCTGCATCACGACGTCGAGCGCGGTCGTCGGCTCGTCCATGATGACGATCCGCGGTTCCAGCGCGAGCGCCATCGCGATCATCACCCGCTGTCGCATCCCGCCGGACAGCTGGTGCGGGTACGCCTCCAGCCGGTCGGCCGAAATCCCCACCAGCTTCAGCAGGTCGCGAGCCCGCGCGATCCGGCCCGCGCGGGTCGTGCCCGGCTCGTGCGCCTTGATGACGTCGACGAGCTGCGTGACCACCTTGTGCACCGGGTTCAGCGAGTTCATCGCACCTTGGAACACAATGGACGTTTCGGCCCACCGGAAGTCCCGCAGCTGCTTGTGCGTCAGGCGGAGGACGTCGTACGGCTCGCCGTCGGCGGGGTGGTAGATCACCTCGCCGCCACGGATGACGCCCGGCGGCGCGAGCAGCCGAGTCAGCCCGTAGGCCAAAGTGGACTTGCCGCTGCCGCTTTCCCCGGCCAGGCCGAGGACTTCGCCGCGGTGCAGCGTCAGGTGCACGTCCCGGACCGCGCGCACGGCCTCGTCGCCGACGCCGTAGTCGACGTCCAGGCCCTTGATCTCCAGCACCGGGTCCATCATGGTCGTTCCTCCCGCCCGAGCACGGGCGTGAAGCCCACCCGCATGCGATGCGTCTTCCCGTCGGCGCCGCGCACGCGGGCCTTGCCGCTGCCGCGCAACCGCGGGCTGACGAACTCGTCGATGCCGAAGTTGAGCAGGGACAACGCGGTGCCGAGGATGGCGATCGCCAGCCCGGCGGGCACGAACCACCACCACGCGCCCTGCGCGAGCGCCTGCTGGCTCTGGGCCCAGAACAGAATGGTGCCCCAGTTCCAGTTGGACAGTCCCGAGACGCCGACGAAGGCCAGGGTGATCTCCGACATCACGGCGAAGATCACCGTGCCGACGAAGCTGGACGCGATCACCGCGGTCAGGTTCGGCAGGATCTCGAAGAAGATGATCCGCCAGGTCGACTCGCCGGTCGCCCGGGCCGCTTCGACGTACTCCCGGCTGCGCAACGACAGCGTCTGCGCCCGGAGCACCCGCGCGCCCCACGCCCACGACGTGCAGCCGATGATCACCGCCACCAGGATGTCGCCACCGCCCGGCACCGCGCTGCCGATGATGATGATCAGCGGCAGCGCCGGGATCACCAGGAACACGTTGGACAGAGCGGAGAGACCCTCGCCGGGTGTGCCGCCGAGGTACCCGGACGTCACGCCGACGATCACCGCGAGGATGGTCGCCACGATCCCGGCGGCCAGCCCGACCAGCATGACGCTGCGCGTGCCGACCACGACCTGGCTGAAGATGTCCTGGCCGAGGTGGGTGGTGCCGAACCAGTGCCGTCCCGACGGCGACTCCAGCAGGTCACTGCTGCGGGCCGACGGGTCGTACGGTGCGATCCACTCCCCGATGATCGCGATGACCACGAAGAAGACGATGACGGCGAGGCCGGTGGCGGTCTTGCCGCCGGTGAGGAACCGGAAGCGGCGCCGGCGGGCGACCGCTTCGAGTGGGAGGGCCTGGGCGGCCTTGACGTCCGCCGCGGGTACGGCCATGTCAGCCCTCCTTCCGGGTGCGCGGGTCGAGTGCGAGGTAGGCGACGTCGGCGAGCAGGTTGGCCACCAGCACCGAGAGCGTGATGATCAGGAAGATGCCCTGCATCAGCGGGTAGTCCTGCGAGCCGACCGCCTGGAACAGCTGGTAGCCGACACCCGGGTAGGAGAAGACGATCTCCACCAGCAGCGTCCCGCCGACGATGAACCCGAGCGCCAGCGCGAAGCCGGACACGCTGGGCAGCAGCGCGTTGCGCGCCGCGTACCCGACCATCACCCGGCGTTCCGGCAGGCCCTTGGCGTGCGCGACGGTGACGTAGTCCTCCGACGCGACGGTGACCATCATGTTGCGCATGCCGAGGATCCAGCTGCCCATCGAGCTGATCAGGATGGTCAGCGCGGGCAGCAGGCTGTGCTGGATCGCGCTGCCGATGAACTCGCCGTCCCAGCCCGGGACGGTGCCCGGGTCGTAGCCGCCGGACGACGGGAAGAAGCTGCCCGGGCCGGCCAGGATCGTCAGCGCGATCAGGCCGAGCCAGAAGTACGGGATCGACGAGAGGAACGTCGTCACCGGCAGCAGGCCGTCGACCCACGAGCCGCGCTTCCAGCCGGCGACCACGCCGAGCCCGGTGCCGAGCGCGAAGCCGACGACCGTGGTGATGCCGACCAGGATGATCGTCCACGGCAGGCTGTCGGTGAGCAGGTCGGAGACCGGCGTCGGGAAGAACGTGAACGAGATCCCGAGGTCACCGCGGAAGAGCTGGCCCCAGTAGTCGAAGTACTGGGAGATCAGGCTTTCGTTCTTGTCGAGTCCGAAGAGGACGTACAGCGACTCGATGGCGTCCGCGCTGATCATGCCCTGGTTCTTCGCGATCAGCGACTGCACCGGGTCGCCGGGGATCATCCGCGGGATGAAGAAGTTGATGGTGACGGCGGCCCACGCGGTGAAGAGGTAGAAGCCGAGCCGTTGCAGCAGGTACCTCATCGGGCGGCCCCGTCGTAGAGCCAGCAGGCGGTCCAGTGCCCCGGCGCGTCGCCGACGTCGAACCGCGGCGGCAGCTCGGTCTCGCACCGGGCCAGGGCCACCGGGCAGCGCGGGTGGAACCGGCAGCCCGGCGGCGGGTCGATCAGGCTCGGCGGTTCGCCGGAGCCGCGTTCGGCCGGCGTCTCCGCGGGGTCGCCGCCGTCCGCGATCCGGTCCGGGTCGGGCGCGGATTCGATGAGCAGCCGGGTGTACGGGTGCGCCGGCCGCTGCGTGATGGTCTCGCTGTCGCCGCCTTCGACCATCCGGCCCGCGTACATCACCATCGTGTCGTCGGCGAAGTAGCGCGCGGACGCGATGTCGTGCGTGATGTACAGGATGGCCAGGTGCAGGCGTTCCTTGAGGTCCCGCAGCAGGTTCAGCACGCCGAGCCGGATGGAGACGTCCAGCATGGACACCGGCTCGTCGGCCAGCAGGGCCTCCGGGTCGGCGCCGAGCGCCCGCGCGATCGCGACGCGCTGGCGCTGGCCGCCGGACAGCTCGTGCGGGAACTTGTCGATGTACCGCTCGGGCGGGGTCAGCTGGACGCGCGCGAGCAGCTCGTGCAGCGACTGCTCGAGGTCGTCGCCGGCCCGGCCGTGGATCTTCAGGGCCCGCGTCAGGTGGTAGCGCACGGTGTGCACCGGGTTCAGCGACGCGAACGGGTCCTGGAAGATCATCTGGACGCGGCGGGCGTAGGCGCGGAACGCCTTGCCGCGCTTGACGTCGATGCTGTCGCCGTGCAGCCGGATGTCGCCGCCGGTGCGTGGGTAGAGGCCGGCGAGCAGCCGCGCGACCGTCGACTTGCCCGAGCCGGACTCGCCGACCAGCGCGGTGACGCGGCCACGCCGGAGCGTCAGGCTCACGTCGTCGACGGCCTGGATGCTGCGGCGTGGCCCGGTCAGGGCGGCCCGGCCTTTGCGGCGGACCGGGAAGTGTTTGGTGAGGCCCGCGGCCTCGAGGACCACGGGGAGGTCCCCCTCCGACCCGACGGCGACGGGGTCGGAGGGGGACTGCTCGGTCGTCACGGCTGAATCCGCCATCGTCAGGCCGCGGGCTTGAGGTGCAGGACGATGTCGAGCGCGTTGCGCAGCGTCGGCTGGGCCGGCGCGTACGGGTTGGCGTCGTCGGGCCAGCCGACCCAGTTCTTCGTGCTGTACTCGCCGCCGGAGTTGGCCGCCGACGTGGGGATCATCGGCTGCTGCTCGATCATGATCTTCTGCAGCGTCGCCATGGCCGCGGTGCGGGCGGCGTCGTCCTCGGCGTTGGCGTAGGTTTCCAGGGCCTTGGTCGCCTCGTCGTTCTTGTAGCGGCCGTAGTTGCCGTTGATGCCGCCCTGGCCGGTCGGCTTGTAGCGGTTGCCGTCCATGACGTCGCGGTACATGTCGTACGGCGTCGACCCGTCGTTGGTCCAGTGCATCAGGCCCTCGAAGTCACCGGTGTCGACCGACTTCATCCAGGCGTCCTGGTTCATCTTCTCGACCGTGGCGGTGATGCCGATCTGCGCCAGGTTGTCCTTGATGATCTCCAGGTCGGTGATGTAGTCCGACCAGCCGGACGGGACGGTCAGCTTGATCGTGACCGGCTTGCCGCTCGGGTCGGCCAGCTTGTCGCCGGTGAACTTGTAGCCCGCGCCGGTCAGCAGCGACTTCGCGCCCGGGACGTCGACCTGGACCGTCTGGCCCTTGTACTGCGGCGCGATGAACGGGTCGCCCGCCGGGGTCGGGATGCCGGTGACCTGGTCGTTCTTCGGGTAGAAGTAGCCGGCCTCGCCCTGGTTGAAGATGTCGTCGCGGTTGATCACCTTGTTGATCGCCTGGCGCAGCTTCGCGTCGTTCCAGGGCGCCTTCTCGGTGTTGAACCACAGGCCGTGCACGGCCAGCTGCGCGGGGAACCACAGCTTGTAGTGCTGCGGGTCCTTGTTCGTGTAGACGGCCTTGTAGTTCGGGATGAACACGAAGCTCCACTCGGCCGCACCGTTGACCAGCGCGTTGACCTGCGCGTTGTTGTCGGTGTAGGAGGTGTAGCGGATCTCCTTGACCTTCGGCGCCTCCTGCCAGTAGCCGCTGTCGCGCCGCACGACGATCATCGTCTGCGGGGTGGCCGACTTGAGCGTGTACGGGCCGGTGCCGATCGGGTTCTTGACGAGGTCGAGCGCCGGGTCCTTGACGTCCTTCCAGACGTGCTTCGGCACGACGAGCGTCTGCAGGATCTTGACCTGGTTGACGAACTGCGAGTTGTCGAAGGCCAGGGTGACCTGGTTGCCGGCCGCGGTGATGTCCTTGTACGGCACGGCGTCGACGTTCAGCGCCTTGTTGTCGCGCAGCAGCTGGAAGGTGTAGGCGACGTCCTCGGCGGTCATCGGCTGGCCGTCGGAGAACTTGACGTTGTCACGGACGGTCAGGACCAGCTTCTTGTAGTTGTCCGACCAGTCCCACTTCGTGGCCAGCCACGGCTTGCCCGGTTCCTGCGGCTTGACGCGGTTGAGCATGACGAGGGGCTCGTAGATCATCCACCGGTAGCCCATGTTCGACAGGGCGGACGTCTCCAGGAACGGGTTGTTGTTCTCCGCCTGCGGGCCGTCCGGCTTGCCGACGTTGAGCACGGCGTCGGGATTGCTCTGGGCGGCGTTCGAACTGCCGCCGCTGCACGCGGTCAGGCCTCCGACGGCCATCACGGCTACGAGCGCTGCGACGATGGAGCGCTTGACTCGCATCGGTTCCTCCTGGTCATCGACGACTACTTGCTGTCGACTGGTAGCGAGCCCCGACCGCCGGCGACCGAACGACGCCCCGAAGTCAACCCGGGTGACTCGGGTCACGTCAATAACACGGCGGTAACGTTTTGTACCTAAGTTTAAGTGCTGAAAGAACGGCCGGTCTGAACCTATTGGTCGGACGATTCCTTGCAAGGCAAGGGTTTCAGCCGGTCCGGCCGCCGTTCGCCAGCAGCTGGGCGATCGGCAGGGTGGCCGCGCCGAGCGCGACCGCCTCCGGCCCGAGCCGGCCCAGGACGACCTCGGTGCGCTCGGCCAGGTAGTCCAGGGCGTGCCGGCCGACGGCGTCCCGGACCGCGGGCAGGATCGCCGGTCCCATGATCGCCCCCGCGGAGCCGGAAAGCACCACCCGATCGGGGCTGAGGAGGTTGATCAGATTCGCGATGCCGATGCCCAGGTACTCGCCGGTTTCGGCGAGCACGTCGGCGGCCGGGCCGCCCCGTGGGGCTTCGGCCACGATCCGTGCCAGCTCGACGTCGCTTTCGTCCCCGATGACCGGTTCCTTGCCGACGCGGGCGGCGTAGTGGCGGACGACCGCCTCGGTGCCGACGTAGGCCTCCAGGCAGCCGTGCGAGCCGCACCGGCAGGCCGCGCCGGCCGCCTTGACGACGGTGTGACCCCACTCGCTGGTCGTGATGCCGGGGTGCGAGCGCCCGGCCGTCGCGACGGCCGCCCCGACGCCGACGCCGAGCAGGGCGACGATGGCGCGTTCGGCACCCCGGCCGGCCCCCCGCCAGGTCTCCGCCTGGCCGAGGGTGCGGGCGCGGTTGTCGAGGTGGAGGGGCGCCTGGATGTAGGGGTGGATCAGCTCGGCGAAGTCGACGCCGCGCCAGCCGAGGGTGGGCGCGTGCACGATCCCGCCGTCGCGGACCGCGCCCGGCACGCCGATGCCGACGCCGAACACCGCGTCCGGATCGCCGCCTTCGAGCACTTCGGCGATGCCGGTGCGCACCAGCCCGGCCACTTCGTCCGGGTCGAGCCGGGTACCGACCAGCGGGTGGCGCACGGTGCCGAGGGTGCCGAGCGCGCAGTCGAACAGGCCGACTTCGACGTGCGTCTCGCTGACGTCGACGCCCACGACCTGCCCGAAGTCCGGCCGCACGGCCAGCAGCGTCCGCGGCCGCCCGCCGTCCGATTCGACCGATCCGGCTTCGGCGACGACGCCGTCCGCGATGAGCTCGGAAACGACGTTGGTAACGGTGGCGGCCGACAGTCCCGATTCAGCTACCAGTTCCAGTCTGCTGACGGGACCGCGGAGGTAGAGCGAGGAGAGCAGCGCCGCGCGGTTGTGCCGCCTGAGGTCACGGGTCGTCTGGCGCACCACCTGGGTCACCGGGAGGATTCTGCCAGACCGCGGCCCCGCCACCATGGGTTCGGGACTTAGTTCACCACTTAATACATAGCCACAACTTACGGTGATCAGGCATCCTGTCAGTGAGCCGGTAAGAGTCCAGATGGGTTGCCCATGGCGAGCAAGCGCACCACCGTCCGCGATCTGCGGCGGCACAACCGATCCCTGCTGCTGTCGAAACTGTACTTCGACGGCCCGCTGTCGAGGCACGAACTCAGCCAGCTCACCGGATTGAGTGCCGCCACGGTCAGCAACGTGACCGCCGAACTGGGCGAAGAACGCCTGATCACCGAAGCCGGCCAGGTCGAATCGGACGGCGGCCGCCCCCGGGTGCTCCTGCGCGTGGACCCGGCGTACGGGCACGTCGCGGGCGTCGACATCGGCGAGACGGGCGTCAAGGTCGAGCTGTTCGACCTGGCGATGAACCGCCTGGCGACGGTCGAACACCCCCTCCCGAAGGCCCCGGACCCGGCAACGGCGGTCGAGCAGGTGACGTCCGGGCTGCGCGAGGTGTTCGCGAGCACGGGCATCGACGAGTCGGGCGTGCTCGGCGTCGGCATCGGCGTGCCGGGAACGGTCGAGCAGGGAGCGGAGGTGCTGGTCCACGCCCCGACGGTCGGCTGGGACGCGGTGCCGTTCGCCTCGCTGCTGGTCGACGCCGGCGTGGGCTTGCCGCTGTTCATCGACAACGGAGCGAAGACCCAGGGCCAGGCGGAGATGTGGTTCGGCGCGGGCCGCGGGGCGCGCCACGCGGTGATCGCCCTGCTCGGTTCGGGCGTCGGAGCGGCGGTGGTGACGGACGGAACGACGTACCGAGGCTCGACGAGCAGCGCGGGAGAGTGGGGCCACACAACGATCGCGTACGGCGGTCAGGAGTGCCGCTGCGGTTCACGCGGGTGTCTGGAGGCGTACATCGGCGCAGGAGCGGTCCTGGCGAGGTACCGCAGAGCACGCGGAAAGGACATATCGGGCGAGGACGAGCAGGCCCAGTTCTCGGCGTTGCTGGCGGCGGCCCCGAAGTCCAAGACGGCGGCCCGCGTACTCGACGAGACGGCGGGTTACTTGGGAGCGGGCATCGCAAACTTGATCAACTTGTTCAACCCGGAGCGCATAGTGATCGGCGGCTGGGCAGGCTTGGCATTGGGAGACCAGCTGCTACCACGCATCCGCGAGGCGGCGGGCGAGCACGCGCTGAGGCACCCGTTCAGCCAGACATCGATCCAGCTGGGGTCGCTGGGCTTGGACGCGGTGGCGACGGGAGCGGCGACACTGCCGGTGGCGGACCTGCTGGAGCAAGGGGCGACATCGAGGATCGCCAAGCCGGGAGCCCCGAAGTCCGACGCGGCGTGATGCTCAGCGCCGGGCTCTGAACCAGGCGAGGAGGAAGGTCACGCCGAGGAAGCCGGCGCAGAGGAAGAGGACTATCCCGCAGACGAGGTCGAGCGTGCTGGTGTGCGCCAGCGTCATCCACGCCCCGCCGACGGCGCCGAGCAGCATGACCACGGCAATGCCGAACGAGCCCCGCGGCATCGGCGGCTTTTCCTCGGTCACGTTCTCCCCCTCGTTCTTCGGACGTCCGACGAAGCCCTGGCACGGCCCACCCGGCAGCCCGCCCACCCGGCAGCCCGCCCACCCGGCAGCCCGCCCACCCGGCAGCCCACCCACCCAGGGGGTCCATCCCCGCTCCAGCGTATCGCCACCGCCCGACAGAAAGCGCGCAAAAGCCCCACCCGGCCCGCCTTGTCCACACCCCGCCCCAGTTGTGGACAAGGCGGCGACCGACCAAACCCGGCGCCGCCGAACCCCGCACCGCCGAACCCCGCACCGCCCGAACCCCGCACCGTCGAACCCCGCACCGCCGAACCCCGCACCGCCCGAACCATCGCAACTCGACCACAGGACCGTGCCCCACTCACCGGGAACCACCCTCACCAGCACCGCAACAAGCGCCCCGCCACGAACCCACCCTTAATTCGGGTTGAAAAAAAATGACCGCCCGACGGTTGCCCGGCTTGTCTGGACCATGCATACTTTGTTGCCAGACACAACAAAGCGCCCGCCGAGGCCCCGCGAGTCCGAGCCTGCTCAGGACCGCGAGCACCGGCTGATCGGTCGCGCCTGCCGCCGCCCCGGCATGCGGGACCCTCCCCTCCCCGCGTTCCGTGCTGCGCGCGGAACGCCGTTCCCCCACGGTGAAAGAGGCGACAACGATGTCCACCTCCAAAAAGAACCGCTGGGCGGCACTCCTCGCCGCCTCCGCGCTGCTGTTCCTCGGGCAGCAAGCCCTCACGATGACCCCCGCCGCCGCGGCGGCCACCTTCACCGACGACTTCAACGGCCCCGCGGGCGCCGGCGTCGACGGGTCGAAGTGGCAGCTCGAAACCGGCGACAACGTCAACAACCACGAGCGGCAGTACTACACCTCCGGCACCAACAACGCCCAGCTCGACGGGCAGGGCCACCTCGTCATCACCGCCAAGAAGGAAAACCCCGGCAACTACAACTGCTGGTACGGCCGCTGCGAGTACACCTCCGCCCGCCTCAACACCGCCGGCAAGTTCAGCCAGGCCTACGGCCACTTCGAGACGCGCATGAAACTGCCGCGCGGGCAGGGCATGTGGCCGGCCTTCTGGATGCTCGGCGGCGGGAACTGGCCGACCGACGGCGAAATCGACATCATGGAGAACGTCGGGTTCGAGCCGAACACCGTGCACGGCACCATCCACGGCCCCGGCTACTCCGGCTCCGGCGGCATCGGCGCGGCCTACAACGGCCCGAACTTCTCCGACGACTTCCACACCTACGCCATCGACTGGGCACCCAACCAGATCAAGTGGTACGTCGACGGCAACCTCTACCAGACGCGCACGCCGTCGGACCTGAACGGCAACCGCTGGGTCTACGACCACAACTTCTTCATCATCCTCAACCTGGCCGTCGGCGGGTACTGGCCCGGCGACCCCAACAGCAGCACGCAGTTCCCGCAGCAGCTGATCGTCGACTACGTGCACGTCACCAACTCCTCGAGCCAGGGCGGCGGCCGGACCGGCACGATCACCGGCATCGGCGGCAAGTGCGTCGACGTCGCCGGCGCGAACTCCGCCAACGGCACGCCGATCCAGATCACCGACTGCAACGGCAACGCCGCGCAGAACTGGACCGTCGGCACCGACGGCACCATCCGCGCCCTCGGCAAGTGCATGGACGTGAGCGCGGCAGGCACCGCGGACGGCACCCCGGTGCAGCTCTACGACTGCAACGGAACCGGCGCCCAGCAATGGGTCGTGACCGGCGCGAAGGACATCGTGAACCCCAACGCCAACAAGTGCCTCGACGCCACCGGGAACTCGAGCGCGAACGGCACCCGTCTGCAGATCTGGACCTGCGGCGGCGGCGCGAACCAGAAGTGGACCACTCCCTGAGCTCGACCCCACAAGGAGATTCCAGTGCGGCGAATCCTCGTCGCGCTAATGGGGTGCGCCCTGTTAGCGCTTTCCTTCCTCACGACCGGGTCCGCTCAGGCCGCGGTCGACGCGGGCCCGTCGGCGAGCCAGCTGCTCGCGAAAACCCAATCCTGTCAACAGATCTCGAACGGCAAGTATTCCTTCGACGAAGGCGGCGCGGCCACCGTGCCCGTCTGCCAGGCGAACGGCGCGGTGTTCTTCAAAGCCGACATGGACATCGACTGCGACGGCGTCCGCACGACGCAGTGCAACGAGAACACCGACTGCTGCTTCTACCCCGACACCGCGTTCCACACTTCGACCGACCAACCGCTCAACGCGGCACAGCTGCCGTACATCGTCCTGCCTCAGCCGACGTCCACCTGGGACTACCGCAACTACGGCATCGACGGCGGTTCGGTCGTGGCGGTGATCTACAATAACCAGGTCACCTACGCCGTGGTCGGCGACACCGGCCCGACGAGCATCATCGGTGAGGCGTCCTACGCCACCGCCGTCAGCCTCGGCATCAACCCCGACCCGAAGAACGGCGGCACCGAGGGACCGGTGACGTACATCGTCTTCCCGAACACGCACGTCAACCCGATCGAGAACCACGCCAACGCGGTCAGCCTCGGCGAGCAGGTCGCGACGCAGTTCGCCGGCGGCACCACGCCGCCGCCCACGCAGAACGCCGGCCCGATCACCGGCATCGGCGGCAAGTGCGCCGACGTCGCCGGGGCGAACAACGCCAACGGCACCGCCGTCCAGCTCTACGACTGCAACGGCACGAACGCTCAACAGTGGACAGTCGGCAGCGACGGGACCGTGCAGGCACTGGGCAAGTGCCTCGACGTCACCAGCGCCGGCACCGCGAACGGCACGCCGACCCAGCTCTGGGACTGCAACGGCTCGAACGCCCAGAAGTGGACGGCCAACGCGGCCGGCAACCTCGTGAACACCGGCTCCGGCAAGTGCCTCGACGCCACCGGCAACTCCAGCGCCAACGGCACCCGGCTCCAGATCTGGACCTGCGGGTCCGGCGCGAACCAGAAGTGGACGCTCCCATGAGAAAACGCTCTCTCGCCGCACTGGCCGGGGTGACGGCGATCGCCGCCGCCACCTTCGCCGCGCCCGCGCAAGCCGCGGGTGAAACGGTCAACATCTGGCTCACCACGACCAGCGACGCCGGCGGCCGCCAGGTCACCCGCGGCCTCCAGCAGCAGACGCCGGTGACGTTCGCCGCCGGCACCGGCAGCGGTGGCGTGACCATCAACGTCAACGAAAACACCACCTACCAGCAGTTCGAGGGTGGTGGAGCGTCCTTTACGGACACCGCGGCCTGGCTGATGAACTCCAGCGGCGCGCTTTCCCAAGCCACCCGCGACGACACGATGCGGAAGCTGTTCGACCCGAACAACGGCATCGGGCTGAGCTTCATCCGCAACCCGCTCGGCGCGTCCGACCTGGCCCGCTACAGCTACACCTTCGACGACATGCCGGCCGGCCAGACCGACCCGAACCTGACGCATTTCTCGATCGCCCACGACCAGGCCGACGTGCTGCCGCTGACCAAGCAGGCCAAGCAGCTCAACCCCCAGGCCAAGGTGATGGCGTCGCCGTGGAGCGCGCCGCCGTGGATGAAGGACAACGACAGCTACCTGCTCGGCTGGGTCGAATCGCAGTACTACCCGGCCTACGCGCAGTACTTCGTCAAGTACCTCCAGGCCTACCGGGCCTCGGGCGTGCCGATCGACTACGTCTCGATGCAGAACGAGCCGACCTGCTGCGCGAGCTACCCGTCGACCAACTGGAACGGCGCCGGCCTGGCGTACTTCGCGAAGAACAACCTGCTGCCCGCGCTCCAGAACGCCGGTCTGTCCACAAAGGTCCTCGCTCTCGACTGGAACTGGGACACCTACGCCTCCTACGGCGCGCCCACATTGGACGATGCGGCGATCCGCAACCACCCGAACTTCGGGGGCGTGGCCTGGCACGGCTACGGCGGCGACATCGCCCAGCAGACGACGACGCACAACCAGTACCCCAACGTCAACGCCTACTCGACCGAGCACTCCGGCGGCACCTGGATCTCGAACCAGCAGGCCGAGGACATGAACAACATCGTCGACTACACCCGCAACTGGTCGAAGAGCGTGACCAAGTGGAGTCTCGCCGTCGACCAGAACATGGGCCCGCACAACGGCGGCTGCGGCACCTGCACCGGCCTGATCACCGTCCACAACGGAGACTCCCGCAGCGGGCAGGTCGACTACACCGTCGAGTACTACACCATGGGCCACTTGACGAAGTTCGTGAAGCCGGGCGCCTACCGGATCGACTCGAACGACAGCTCGGCCGTCCGCAACGTCGCCTGGAAGAACCCCGACGGCTCCAAGGCGCTGGTCGCGTACAACTCCGGCACCGGAAACCAGAGCGTGCGGGTGAACTGGGGCAACTCGTCGTTCACCTACACCCTGCCCGGCCGCACCTCGGCGACGTTCACCTGGAGCGGCAACCAGGGCAACGGCGGCGGTACCGGCAAGACCGGCCCGATCACCGGCCTCGGCGGCAAGTGCATCGACGTCGCCGGCGCGAGCAACGCCAACGGCACCGCGGTCCAGCTCTACGACTGCAACGGCTCAGGCGCTCAACAGTGGACAGTCGGCACCGACGGAACCCTGAAGGCGCTCGGCAAGTGCCTCGACGTCACCGGACAGTCCACAGCGGACGGAGCCCAGCTCCAGCTGTGGGACTGCGGCGGCACGGCCAACCAGCGGTGGGCGGCCACCGCGGCCCGGGACCTCGTCGGCGCGGGCTCGAACAAGTGCGTCGACGCGACCGGAAACTCCAGCGCCAACGGCACCCGGTTGCAGATCTGGACCTGCACCGGTGCCGCCAACCAGAAGTGGAACGTGCCCGCATGAAGAAAACAGCAGTATTCGGCGCCCTGATCGCCGCCTCGGCGCTGGTGCTCGCACCGGGCGTCGCCCAGGCGGCGACCGGGCCGATCACCGGCATCGCCGGCAAGTGCGTCGACGTCAACGCGGCGAGCAACGCCAACGGAACCGCCGTCCAGCTCTACGACTGCAACGGAACGAACGCTCAACAGTGGACAGTCGGCAGCGACGGTTCCCTGCAGGCACTGGGCAAGTGCCTCGACGTCACCAGCGCCGGCACCGCCAACGGCACGACGATCCAGCTCTGGGACTGCAACGGCTCCGCCGCCCAGAAGTGGACGGCCAACGCGGCGAAGAACCTGGTCAACACCGGGTCCGGCAAGTGCCTCGACGCCACCGGCAACTCCAGCGCCAACGGCACCCGCCTGCAGATCTGGACCTGCGCGAGCACGGCCAACCAGCAGTGGACGCTGCCGAGCGGCGGCACCACTCCGCCGCCCGGACCGGGCGTGATGGCCGTCGCGCCGTACCTCTACAACGGCTGGGGCGACCCGCCCAACCCGGCGACGATCCAGAACGCCACCGGCGTCAAGTGGTTCACGCTGGCGTTCATCCTCTCCAACGGCTACTGCAACCCGCAGTGGGACGGCAGCCGGGCGCTCACCGGCGGCGTCGACCAGAACACGATCAACACCGTCCGCGCGGGCGGCGGCGACGTCATCCCGTCGTTCGGCGGCTACTCCGGCAACAAGCTGGAGTCGTCGTGCGGCAGCGCGGGCGAGCTGGCGGCGGGCTACCAGAAGGTGATCAACGCCTACGGCCTCAAGGCGATCGACATCGACATCGAGGCCGACGCCTACAGCAACCCGACCGTGCAGCAGCGCACGGTCGACGCGCTGAAGACGGTTCGGGCGAACAACCCGGGCATCAAGCTCTACGTCACCTTCGGCACCGGCCAGTCCGGACCGGACAACAGCCTGGTCAACCGGGCGGCGCAGTCCGGCCTCACGGTCGACGGCTGGGTGATCATGCCGTTCGACTTCGGCGGCGCGGGCCAGAACATGGGCACGTTGACGCAGCGGGCGGCCGAGGGCCTGAAGAACGTCGTCAAGAGCGCGTACGGCTACGACGACGACACGGCCTACCGGCACATGGGCATCTCGTCGATGAACGGCATCACCGACAACAACGAGACGGTCACGCTCAACGACTTCAGCACGATCCTGGCCTACGCGAACACTCACCACCTGGCCCGGTTGACGTTCTGGTCGGCGAACCGGGACCGCCCATGCCCGGGCGGCTACCCGAACAATGACACCTGTTCCGGGGTTTCCCAGCAGGCGTGGGACTTCACGAGGATCTTCGCCCGCTACGCCGGCTGACGGCGACACCACGAAGGCCCGGCCGGGAACCCCGGCCGGGCCTTCTCGCGTAGGGCTGCCGGGCCGCGGCCCTGGGGAAGCGGCGACCCGGCAGCGTGGGGTCCCGCCGGCCGCTGGGGGTATCCGGCGGCGGGACCGCCACCGAGGTTATCGACCGCACGTCGCACGCGGCTCGTGCTCGGGTCGTCCGGACGTCAAACCCTGCCCAAACGCCCCAATGAGGTTTTCTCAGTAGCGCCCCTGGTGTTCGTGATGGGTCAGGACGAGTGCTGCTTGGACGATGGCGCCGATGCGGTGTGGGCAGAGGCTGATGCGGTGCAGGGCTGACCAGCGGGTTTTGAGGATGGCCATAGCGCGTTCGCCGAGGGCGCGTGCTCGGGATTGCAGCAGGTTGTAAACCCGTTGCCGGGCGTTGAGCAGGGGCTGAGCTGCGGTTTTCTTGACCGGGGTGCGGATCCCGATCCCGGCTGCGTGGTAGGCCTTGTCCGCCAGTGTCGGCAGGCCGTCGGCTGCGGCGGCGGTCAACGCGCCGGTGATGCCCAGGTCCCGGGCGGCGGAAAGGTCGTTGCGGGAGCCGGGCAGCACCTGCGAGACCCAGAGCGGGAACCCGTCCGGGGTGGCCAGGAACTGCACATTCCCGCCGAAGCTGCGGTGTTTGCCGGAGTACCACAGATGCACCGTGGCTCCCCGGTTTTTGCCTTTGGTTTTGATCGTGGTCGCCGCGACCCGGTCGCAGGAGATGAGGGTGCCGTCGAGGATGACGTGGGTGTCGCCGGCAGCGCGGCGGCCGGTAAGGACCTGCTGCAGGTCCGGGGCGCAGGCGGCGAGGGCGGTGATGGCTTCGTGCAGGTAGCGGTAGGTGGTAGCGAGGCTGATGCGGTGGTCGCCGGCGAGGCGGTGGATAGGGGTGGCGTCGCGGAACCAGCGCAGCGCCAGCACCGCCTGCCGGTACGGGGTCAGGGCGCGCCGGCCGCGGCGGGTGCCGCGCCGTAGCCGCTCGGTGTGCAGGACACCGGCGACGAACCAGACCAGCTCGCGCGCCACATCGAGCGTGGCACCATAATTGATCACGTGGGGCCTCTGGAACCTCGGACTTGATCTTCGCAAATCCAGTCCTACCAGGGGCCCCACGCCTCATCGCAGGCCAACACGCCTACCCGCCCGAGCCTTACTGAGAAAACCTCAATGTGGCGTTGGGTGCATCCAACGCACCCAATGAGGTTTTCTCAGTAGGGCTGGGTGGGGTGCGTGTTGCCGTGAGATGAGGCGTGGGGCCGCTGGTAGGACTGAGTTTGCGAAGACCAAG
>NZ_JBSGJD010000009.1:0-81743 GCF_053605405.1 Amycolatopsis sp. NPDC003861 | reverse complement strand
CGCGGCGCAGCAGCAGCCAGCCGACCGCGGCGGTCAGGCCGAGCGCGCCGCCGCGGGAGAACGTCGCCGTCGCGCCGGCCACCAGGACGATGCCCGCGGCGGTCAGGACGAACCCCCGGCCACGGCGGTGCAGGGCCGCGAGCAGCGGGACGGCGGCGACGAGGAAGTAGGCCAGGTCGTTCGGGTCCGGCTGCGGCCCGCTCGCGCGCGCTTCCCCCTCGGCGACCAGGCTGTAGAGGGCGCCCGCACCGGCGACGGTGGCGCCGGCGGCCGCGGCCAGCAGCAGCCACCGGATCGGGACCTCACGGCTCGCGACGTCCGCGAGCACCGCGGTGACCACCAGGAACGGCAGCCAGCGCACGGTGTACTCGGCGGTGAACGCGCCGGCCGCGTGCACGGACGCCGTCGCCGCCAGCACGACCGCGAGCAGCGCCAGGACCGCGTGCAGCGGCGTCGGGCGGGGTGGCTGCCGACGGCGGATCCGCACGACGAGCCAGACGACGACGAGCAGCGCGGGCGCGGCCTTCCCGAGCTGGCTCTGCACGGCCGTCAGGTAACCCTCGACCGGCGCCAAGGCGACGGTCGCGCACGCGAGGACCCGAAGCAGGGTTGCCTCGACGGTTTCGCGCCGGGCCGGCCGGACGACCGCGACCGGTGTCATCTGCCGAGGTCCAACCTGGTCACCGGCCGGGTCCGCCGCACGGCCGTCCGGCGCACGTACTCCCCGGTGCCGACGACGTCGAAGTGCTCGCGCAGCGCGGAAAGCACCCAGCCGAGCCAGGCCACCTTCCGCGCGCCGGGTGCGGCCATCCCGGGGAAGAACTCCATCCCGGGCGCGTCGGCCGCCCCGAGGACGTCGGTGGGGTGCAGCAACAGCGACGGCGACACCCCGCGGACGAGACAGAGCCGCAACGCCGTCCGGAAGTACGCCCGGGCCAGCCGCGGTGAGATCGCGTGCAGCTGCAGGAGGTACGAGCCGTGGATCGGCGTGCGCAGCAGCGGCATCGTCGTCACCGGCAGCTCGACCAGCGCGCTGCCCGCGCACGTCTGCCAGCGGTAGGCGTGCACCGGCGCCAGCACCCGCGAGACGCCGCCGAACAGCTCGTCGAGCCCTTCGTCCGAGCTCTTCGCCGTGCGGTTGTGGTACGCGCGGGCCAGCGGGCCGATCCACGTCGGCAGCGTGCTGGCGTCGTAGGCGTACCCGCGCTCGGCGAGCAGCTCGATCAGGTCGCGCGTGACGCTGTAGCCGGGGCCGCGGAACCCGCTCGGCCGGGGCGCGCCCGCGGCGGCGATCGCCTCTTCGGTGCGGCCGAGTTCCTCTTCCAGGCGGTCGCGGGAGTAGCGGTGCAGCCAGGGTTCGTGGCCGAAGGAGTGGTTCGCCACCTCGTGCCCGGCCGCGGCGATCTCGGCGACCGCCTTGGCGCCGTCTTCGCGGACGACGTCGGCCCCCACCACGAAGACCGTCGTCGTCAGGCCCTGCTCGCCGAGGATCTCCAGCAGCCGCGGCACCGCGGACGGCAGGAAACTGGGCCGGTCCCGCCAGCCCGGATCACCGTGGGTCTTGAGGTAGGCCCACAGGTTGTCGAGGTCGACCGAGACGCTCGCGAGCGGCCGCGGCGTCACGCGGCTTCCCCGGCGAGGGCAGGAGCGGCCGCGCGGGACTGCACGCCGAGCAGCAGGACACCGCACACGACCACGGCGAGCCCGGTGGCGACCCACGGCCCCTGCCCGGCGACGACGTGGTCGCCGAGAGCGGCGATGCCGGTGACCGACGCCAGCACGATCGTGGTCGCGTCCGCGGTGGCCACCACCGCGGCGGCCGGGCCGCGCTGCAGGGCGGTGGCCATCGAAGCCTGGCCGAGCACGGCGGCCGCCAGCATCAGCCAGGTCAGCGGATTTCCCGGCAGAGCCAGCAGATCGAGGTGGGCGAGGGTCCGGCTGGCGACCGCCACGACGGCGAACGCGACGCCGGACAGGACCGCGGCCGGCAGGAACGTCCCCGCCCGGCCCGCCGGGATCATGGCCAGCCCGACCCCGAGCACCACGGCCGCCAGCGCGGCGACCCCGGCGGCCGGGAGGTCCGTCGCGACCGAGGCCGACGACGACCCGGCCAGCACGACCAGCCCGGACGCCAGCAGCACCAGCGTCATCGCCTCCCCGGTGCGGATCCGCCAGCCGAGGACCACGACGCCGAACGCCGTCGCCAGCCCGATCGCCGACGACGACGCGGTCTGGACCAGGTACAGCGGCAGGGAAGCCCGCGCGAAGAACGCGAGCGCGAACCCGCCCACCTGACCGGCGAAACCCAGCAGGTACAGGCGATCGGCGGCGAGCCGGGCCAGCAGCCCCAGTCCCGCGCCCGGCCGGTTGCCCGCCCGCCGCGCGGCGACGCTCTGCGCGACGATCCCCACCGCGTAGAGCACCGCGGACGCCACGAGCACCGCGTAATCCACCACGAACCACTCCTCACGTCCCGCACCGCGAACCGGGTGATCCGGCAAAGCGTAGGAACGCGGAAGTGGCTTCACTTTCGAAGGATGGGGTTCCGCAATTCGTCACGCTCCGAGACGGATCTGCGGGCCGCGAGCAACCCCATAGCGTGACGCATCGCCGTGTCTCGAGGGGTAGAACACGTTGCGTAGTAACGGTTCGTCGATCATCCGCGACGTCCTCCGCACCGGACCGCGGACATCCCGCGGTGGCCCACCCGTTCGGGCTACAGGAACCCCGGTCAGGGGTTCGCGCACCCCACACGATCGGTGAACCGGCTGGAATGCGCGGCGGCCCGTCAGTACGTTTTTCCCACCGAGGCGGAACAATGCCTTGAATGCTGCTCCAGCAATTGTCTTGTCGAGGAGAAATCCATGCTGAAGAAAATCGGCTTCGTCGCGGCCGCCATGGCGGCCGGCGCATTCGTCACCGGTGGGATCGCGGCCGCCGGGACGCCGGACGAAGAGCACGGCCACCACCACGGCCACCACGGCTACGACCACACCGGTCAGGTCGGCCTGGTGAACCTGAACAACACCGACGCGCTGCACAACGTCCAGGGCACGCTCGGCGTGTGCGGCAACGACGTCAACGTGCTCGGCGTCCAGGTGCCGATCCACGACTCGCTCAACGGCATCGGCGTGCCGGTCCTGTCGCCGGGCGCCAGCGAGGCCGAGGGCGAGTCGCCGTACAACTGCGCCTCCAGCGGGCTCGCCGACGGCGGCACCAGCCAGGGCGACTGAGCTTTCCGCTCCGGCGGAAAGAAATGATTTCCGGCAATGGCGCGGCTTCGGCCGGCGCCGTGAAGTACCGTCCCGGGTGCGGGCGGGCAGTTGAGGAGTTCTTTTCGTGATCAAGCAGCTCGGATTCGTCGCGACCGCACTGGCGGCCGGCCTGGCCGCGTTCGGTGGCTCGGCCTCGGCGACCAGCGTCACCGTCGAGGGCCACCCGATCGACCACAGCGAGCAGTTCGGCCTGGCCAACGTGCAGAGCCTCGACGCGCTGCACAACGTGAACGCGGTCGGCGGCGTCTGCGACGACAACGTCAACGTGCTCGGGGTGCAGGTCCCGGTGCAGGACGTCGCCCAGGGCATCAACGTCCCGGTCCTGTCGCCGGGGGCGAGCGAGGCCGACGGCGCGTCGCCGTCGAACTGCGCCAGCGGCAGCATCGCGGACGGCGGGACGGCCCAGGGCCACTGACCGACCCCGGTGGGGAGCCGTCGCGCGGATGCAGTGTCCGTGCGGCGGCTTTTCGCGTTTCGCGGGGCAGAGCAAGGCGGAGGAGCACGACCGTGCCCGGTGACGTCGACCCGGTGGCCGAGAACGCCCAGCTGCGCGAGGCCCTGTCGTCCCAGCCGGTGATCGAGCAGGCCAAGGGCATGGTGATGCTCCTGCGCGGGTGCACCGCCGCGGAGGCGTTCGGCGTGCTGGTCACCGTGTCGCAGCTGAGCAACGTCAAACTCCGCGACGTCGCCACGGTCGTCGTGGCCGCCGGCAGCGAGGCCGGACCGGGGCTGTCCGATGCGGACGCCGAGAGCGCGGTCCGCGCCGTGTTGTGCCGTCACCTGCTGGACGCGTCGGAATGACCGCTGGGAACCGGCGAGACGGGGCGTCGCCCGGCTGCGGGCTCGGCTGAGGGGTTCAGGCCTCGCCGGTTCACCAGCCGGAATTCCGTTCCCGGGGTCGGGGGAACGAGTTCCGTATGCTTGAGCCTAGGGCTTCCGCCGCGTTTCCGCCGCGATTCTTCGAGTGGTTGCGGCCTGAACGAGTGTGCGAAGGAAGCCGGTTTTGCGGAAAACGGTTTTCCGGTCGATAAACCTCGCTGACCCGATCGGGCCAATCGTAGCCAGGTCAACGGCTTGCGGTGCGCACCCGATGGTGGCGCGAAGTGGAATTGTGCCCGTTCGGAACAGTACGTTTCCCCCACGCGGGACGGAGAACACACACCTCGCCCCCCGTCCTGTCCGATGCACCGAACGATCGAGGAGAACAAATGCTGAAGAAGGTTGGAATCGTCGCGGCTGCCATGGCGGCCGGCGCATTCATGGCCGGTGGCGTCGCGGCTGCCGACACGCCGTTCGACCACGACCACCACGGCGGCCACACCGGGCAGCTCGGCCTGCTCAACCTGAACAACACCGACGTGCTGCACAACGTCAACGCCGTGGTCGGCGTGTGCGACAACAACGTCAACGTGCTCGGCGTCCAGGTGCCGATCCAGAACTCGCTCAACGGCATCGGCGTGCCGATCCTGTCGCCGGGCGAGCACGAGGCCAGCGGCGAGAACCCGGAGAACTGCGCCTCGGGCGGCATCGCCGACGGCGGCACCAGCCAGGGCCACTGAGTCCCCGCGCCACGGCTGCCCGTTGTGTGTGCGGAAGCCGGCCGGGGCGCGGAACCCGGCGCCGCGCCTGATGTCGTGCGGCGTGCCCGGAACAGGGAGCGAGCTGCACACTCCGGTTCCCCGTCCCGGGCACGCAGCGACCTGGTGCCGACGCCGGCACGGGTGGGACCGGCCACCGGCCGGTCCCACCCGGCGCAGCGAAGCCGCGATCGGAATCCCGATCGCGGCTTTCGCCGTTTCTACCGCCGGCCGAGAAGCCGGCCGACGACCCCGCGGCGGCGCCTGGGCGTGGTGCCCACCCGCAGCACGATGTCCAAGACCGCCGCCTGCTGTTCGCTGGCGGCCCGGCTGTAGCCGGGCGACGCCGCCACGGCGCGGCGAAGGTCGTCAGGGTCGGCGGTGCCGCTGTCGAACCCGGTGACCCGGGTGACGTCGATGGGGCCTCGGCACGGTGTTTCCACGCGAAAGTTCTCCTGCGGTCGGACGGTCCGTGTCTCGTTATCGCTCCGTTACCGCCTGAGCGTTACCGCCACCGTGTCGCCCGGTCAGGTGAGAGCCGACGAGCCCGGACCGCCGCCCGAGGTTCCGTACGTTCGCAGAGGAGGCCGGCCGCGGCGTACCGACACCGGTGCTGCGCCGACCGCCACCCGCGCCCGTACCAAGCTCGAGTACCGCCCGCTGAAGCCGGCGACGAGGCTCAGACGCGGCTCCACTTCTGGTTCGCCTGGCCGTTGCAGGACCACAGGATCGCCCGGGTCCCGTTCGCGGTCGCCGCGCCTTCGGCGTCCAAGCACAGTCCTGATTGGACGTTGCGGAGCGTGCCGTCCGAGCCGAGCGTCCACTTCTGGTTGTTCTGCCCGGTGCACGAGCGGCTGGTCACCTGGGCGCCGCTCGAGCCGCCGTCGAGGCACTTGTCGCCGAAGACGCGGATTTCGCCGTTCTCCCAGGTCGTCCACAGCTGGTTGGCCGCGGTCTGGCAGTCCCAGAGCAGCGTCCCCGCGCCGGATGCGGTGGAGGCGTTGTCGACGTCGAGGCAGCGATTGGATCCCGTGCCGCGCAGCCGTGACGTCGTGGCCGCGAGCGGGGTGCCGCCGGAAACGCGGTAGGCGGCGATGCCGTGGGCCGGCACGCTCGCGCTGATCGGCCCGCTGGACGCCGACGTGCCGCCCGTCCACACGTCGGTCAGGGTGAACGACGTCCCGGACAGCCCGATCTGCGCCGCGGTGGTGCTGATCGTCGTCGTGCCGCTACCGCGGTTGAGCAATCCGACCGCGACCGACCCGTCGGACAGCGGCTTGGCGAACACCTCGACGTTGCCGTCGTCGCGCACCCGGCGGCCACCGGCGCCGAGCCGGTCCTGGTCGATCGCCAGCAGCCGCGGGTTGCGCAGGACCGCGCTGATGTCCGCGGACATCGTGCGGATGTCGTTGCCCGCCATCAGCGGCGCGGCCAGCAAGGCCCAGAGCGCGAAGTGGGCGCGGGACTCGGTCAGCGACAGGCCGGGCCGGCCGACGACGAGCATGTCCGGGTCGTTCCAGTGCCCGGGCCCGGCCTGCGCGGCCAGCGGCGCGGTGACGTCGAGGACGTTGCCGACCCCCATCGGGTAGCTGTTGGTGTTGCCGTTCTGCCAGATGTCGAGCAGGTCTTCGGTGGTGCGCCACAGGTCGGCGACCTGGCCCCAGTCGTACTTGTCACCGGTGATGGCGTGGTAGCTGTTGGGGTTGATGCTGTAGACGATGGGCCGCCCGGTGCCGCGCAACGCGTCGCGCATCAGGCCGAAGCGGCTGACCTGCTCGTCGCGCGTGCCGGCGGGGGAGCACCAGTCGTACTTCAGGTAGTCGACGCCCCAGGAGGCGAACGTGCGGGCGTCCTGGGCCTCGTGGCCCTGGCTGCCGGTCGAGCCGGGGTAGGTGCCGGTGCGCTGGGCGCACGTGCGGTCGGTGGGCACCTGGTAGATGCCGAACTTCAGGCCGCGGGCGTGGATGTAGTCGCCGAGGGCTTTCATGCCGCTCGGGAACTTCGAGGCGTTGGCGCGCAGGTTGCCCTGGCTGTCGCGCTGCGGGTCGAACCAGCAGTCGTCGACGACGACGTACTGGTAGCCCGCGTCGCGCATGCCGGAGGAGACCAGCGCGTCGGCCGCCTGGTGGATGGTCGACTCGCTGACGCTGCACCCGAAGCTGTTCCAGCTGTTCCAGCCCAGCGGCGGGGTCACCGCCGGGCTCCCGGGCGCGGCGACGGCGGCCGCCGGGACCGCGGCGGACAACGACAACGCGGCGGCCGCCGCGGTGAACAAGTGCAGGACCCGTGAACGGGTTCGAGCGGGCATCGTCGCCCCTTTCCGGACGGGCGGACCGGGAGTTAGCGTTAACATTTCCGGTCGCGCTGAAACTTTCGGAAAAATTTCGCGTTGGCTGACCCGGTGACCCAGGTATGTATAGACGAACGCCGGTACCGCGTCCACCCTCCTGCGCCGATCATTGCCAAAGGCGCACGCCGATGATTACAGTCCCCTGTCTGGGAGCGCTCCCACTTTTGCCGAGCTCGACGACGAGGAGATGGCGAATGCGGGTAAGAAGATTCCGGGCTGGTCTGGTGTTACTGGCGGTTACGGCGCTCGGGCTGACCGCGGGTTCGGTGCCCGCGTCCGCCGCGGAGTACGAGCGGCTGCTCAACGGCACCTTCGCCAGTGGCACCCTCGACCCCTGGTGGGCCGGGTCCGGTACCACCGGCCGCGTCACCGGCGGTGAGTTCTGCACCGACGTCACCGGCGGCACGGCCAACGGCTACGACGCGCTGGCCGGCCAGAACGGCGTCCCCTTCGAGGCCGGGCAGCAGTACACGCTGGAGTTCGACGCGCACGCGACGACCACCCAGCAGATCTCCGCCGTCGCCGGCGAGGCCGTCTCGCCCTACCGGCAGATCTCCCGCACCGACCTGACCGTCACGCCGGCGACCCAGCACTTCACCGTCACCTTCACGTCCACTTTGGACTTCCCGGCCGCCGGCAACGGCCAGCTGGCCTTCTGGTTCGGCGGCCAGGCCGCGAACAACACCGTCTGCCTGGACAACATCTCGCTGATCGGCGGCGTGCTCCCGCCCGGCGGCCTGCCGCCGACGAGCGGCATCCGGGTGAACCAGGAAAGTTACACCCCCGGCCTGCCCAAGCACGCCACCGTGATCAACAGCTCGACGTCGCCGGTGACGTGGACGTTGCGCAACGCCGCCGGCACCGCGGTGGCCACCGGCCAGACCCGCCCCCGCGGCGCGGACGCCGCCTCCGGCGAGAACGTCCACGACATCGACTTCTCCGCCTACGACACCGCGGGCACCGGCTACACCCTGGCCGTCGGCTCCGAGGCGAGCTTCCCGTTCGACATCTCCGCGGACGGCCTCAAGAAACTCCGCTACGACTCGCTGGCATTCTTCTACAACCAGCGCAGCGGCATCGCGATCGACGCCCAGTACGTCGGGGCCACCTACGCGCGCCCGGCGGGCCACATCAACGTGGCACCGAACCAGGGCGACAACAACGTGCCCTGCCGGTCGGACCTCAACTGCGGCTACACCCTCGACGTCCGCGGCGGCTGGTACGACGCGGGTGACCATGGCAAATACGTCGTCAACGGCGGCATCGCGACCTGGGAGCTGCTCGACGAGTACGAGCGCGCGCTGAAGCTGGGCGACGCGAGCGCGCTGGGTGACGGGAAGCTGGCCATCCCGGAGCGGGCGAACGGCGTCCCGGACATCCTCGACGAGGCCCGCTGGGAGGTCGACTTCCTGCTTTCCATGCAGGTCCCCGACGGCAAGCCGAACGCGGGCCTGGTGCACCACAAGATCCACGACGCGGCGTGGACCGCTCTGCCGACCCGGCCCGAGCTGGACAGCCAGCCGCGGCGGCTTTCCCCGCCGAGCACGGCGGCGACGCTGAACATGGCCGCGGTCGCGGCGCAGGCGTCCCGGCTGTGGCGGACCATCGACCCGGCGTACTCGGCGAAGCTGCTCGCCGCGGCCGAGAAGGCGTACGCCGCGGCCAAGGCCAACCCGAACCTGCTCGCCGACCCCAACGACGGCACCGGTGGCGGAACCTACAGCGACAACACCGTGACCGACGAGTTCTACTGGGCGGCCGCGGAGCTGTTCGCGACGACGGCGAAGAGCGCGTACCGCACCGACGTCACCGGCTCCGCGCTCTACCGCGGCGTCAGCTTCAACACCCACGGCTTCGACTGGGGCTCGACGGGCGCCCTCGGTGACATCACCCTCGCGCTGGTGCCCACCGACCTGCCCGCGGCGGACGTCGCGGCCATCAAGACGGCGATCACCACGACGGCCGACAGCCACCTCGCCCAGATGGCGGGCATGGGCTACCCCGCGCCGTACCGCACGGCCGACGGCACGTACGAGTGGGGCTCGAACGGCCTGGTCGCCAACAACGGCGTGGTGCTGGCCCTGGCCTACGACTTCACCAAGCTGGACAAGTACCGCGACGGCGCGTTCCAGGCCATGGACTACCTGCTCGGCCGCAACCCGGCGAACTACTCCTACGTCTCCGGGCACGGTGACCAGGCCGTGCAGAACGTCCACCACCGGTTCTGGGCGCACGAGCTGGACCCGTCGCTGCCGATCGCGCCGCCCGGGGCGCTGTCCGGCGGGCCCAACAGCGGCCTGCAGGACCCGACCGCGGCCCGGCTCCTCGCCGGCTGCCCGCCGCAGCGCTGCTTCGTCGACGACATCCAGGCGTACTCGGTGAACGAGGTCGCGATCAACTGGAACTCGGCGCTGGCCTGGCTGGCGAACTGGACGGCGGAGAAGTCGCCGTCCGCGGTGGACACGACCGCCCCGGCCGCGGCCGGCAAGCCCGCCGTGTCCGCGGTGTCCGCCACCGGAGCCACGGTGACCTGGGCGGCGTCTTCGGACGCCGAAAGCGGGATCAAGAACTACGACGTCGTGAGCGTGACCGGCGCGACCCGCAAGGTGCTCGCGACCGTCACCGGGACCAGCGCGACCCTGACCGGGCTGTCGCCGTCGACCGCCTACACCCTGGTCGTGGTGGCCCGCAACGGCGCGGGCCTGACCGGCCCGGATTCGGCGTCGACGCAGTTCACGACCCTGCCGGACGCCTCGGGCGGTGGCTGCTCGGTGACCTACACGGCGAACAGCTGGTCCGGCGGCTTCACGGCCTACGTCACGGTCACCAACACCGGGACGACGGCGTGGTCGAACTGGGTCTTGAAGTTCACCTTCCCGGGTAACCAGAAGGTGACCCAGGGCTGGTCGGCGACGTGGGCGCAGTCCGGTGCGGCGGTCACCGCCACGGCGATGCCCTGGAACGCGTCCGTGGGCGCGGGCAAGTCGGTGTCGATCGGCTTCAACGGCAGTTTCACCGGCAGCAACGCGTCCCCGTCGTCTTTCGCGGTGAACGGGAAGACGTGCGGCTGACGCCCGTTCCGGTCATCCGATCGGCGAACTGACGGAGACTCCGCTAACGTCACACCTGCGGGCAGATGCGCCTCCTCCCCCCTCGGCGCATCTGCCCGCACTTTTCCGCCTCTTGTCTCCACCCGCACCGGCGCTCACCATGAGTGGTCCGGGGCGGAAGGAGGACGCCGTGGCCGAGCCGGCGATCGTCGTGGACGGGTTGCGCGTCCGCCGCGGCGGCGAAGAGGTGCTGCGCGACATCGGGTGCACCGTGCGGCGCGGGACCGTGACCGGCCTGCTGGGGCCGAACGGCTGCGGCAAGAGCACGTTGCTGCGTTCGATCGTCGGCGTCCAGCTCGTCGAGTCCGGGCGCGTGGACGTGCTGGGCCGGCCCGCCGGCCACCCCGAACTGCGTCGCCGGATCGGCTACGCGACCCAGGACCCGGCGATCTACGCGGACCTGACGGTGACCGAAGCCCTGCGTTACTTCGCGGCGGTGCTCGGCGTTCCGCTTTCCGATGTGGACCGCGTCATCACTCAGACCGGACTCACCGGGTCGGCCCGCACCCTGGTCGGGCGGCTTTCCGGCGGTCAGCGCGGCCGGGCCAACCTCGCGGTCGCGCTGCTGGGCACGCCCGAGCTGCTGGTGCTGGACGAGCCGACGGTCGGCTCCGACCCCGAGCTGCGCGACGAGCTCTGGCAGCTGTTCCACGGCCTGGCCGCCACCGGCGTCACGCTGCTGATCTCCAGCCACGTCATGGACGAGGCCGCCCGCTGCGACGACCTCCTCCTGCTGCACCGCGGCCGGGTCCTGGCCCGCGGCACGCCGGAGGACCTGCGGGCGCGGACCGGCGCGCCCGATCTCGAGCAGGCGTTCCTGCGCCTGATCCGCGGCCGGACGGAGGCGGCGCGGTGAACGCGCCGGCCACCACCCGCCGGATCCTCACCCAGCTGCGCCACGACCCGCGCACGGTGGTGCTGCTCATCGCCGTGCCGAGTGTGCTGATGATCCTCCTGCGGTACGTGCTCAACTCGGAGCAGCGGTTCAGCGCGGTCGCGCCGGCGTTGCTCGGGATCTTCCCGTTCACGATCATGTTCCTGCTGACCTCGGTGACGACGCTGCGCGAGCGCACGACGGGCACGCTGGAGCGCCTGATGACGCTGCCGATCGGCAAGCTGGACCTGGTCCTCGGTTATGCCCTGGCGTTCGGCTTGCTGGCGGTGCTGCAGGTGGTCGTGGCGGCCGGGATCTCCCTGACCTGGCTCGGGCTGGACATCGCGGGCTCGGTCTGGGTGCTGCTGCTCGTGGTGGTGCTGGACGCGCTGCTCGGCACCGCGCTCGGGCTGTTCGTCAGCGCGTTCGCCCGCACGGAGTTCCAGGCGATCCAGTTCCTGCCGGTGTTCGTGCTGCCGCAGTTCCTGCTGTGCGGCCTGTTCGTCCCGCGTGGGGACATGGGCTGGGTGCTCGGCGCGGTGTCGGACGTCCTGCCGCTGTCGTACGCGGTGGACGCGCTGACGCAGGTGACCCGCTCGGCCGAGATCGACGGCACTTTGGTCCGCAACATCGGGATCATCGCGGGGTGCGTCGTCCTGGCCCTGCTGCTGGGTGCGGCGACGCTGCGCCGCCGCACGCCCTGAGCGGCGGCTCGGTCCACTGTGGCTGGTGGGGTCATCGACCGGCGAGGCCGCCCATGATGGCGTCGATGATCCCTTGGTGCGTCACCGCGTAGGACCGCCGGTCGAACAGGCCGAGGCCGTACTGGCCGTTGTTGCCGTTGTCCCAGTAGACGGTGGCGGCGCCGTACTTCTTGGCCGTCGACACGACGGCCCGCGCGAAGTCGGCCCGGTACCGGTTGTTCGCGGAATCGAACGCGGACTTGTCGACGGACCCGAATTCCCCGACGACCGCCGGGTAGCCCTTCGCGACGAATGCGTTGTACACGAGTTTCAGCTGGGCGTCGAGGTAGTCTTCCTGTCCCCAGGTCGACTTTTTCGACGGATTGGTCGCGCCCCGCCCCCACTGCGTGATGTTGCCGTTTTCCTCACCGGCGAAGTCCCACGGGCTGTAGTAGTGCACGGAAATCATGATCCGCTTTTCGCCGGCCGGAATCGACGGGGAACGGAACTGGTCGGTCGGCATCGCGAAGCCGTAGTTCCCGGTGGTGTAGTCGATGTTGGTGTTCCAGCCGGCGACGAGCAGCCACCGCGAACTGTTGTTCCCGCCGGTCTTGCGCACGGTGTCGACGAAGATCTGGTCGTAGGCGTTGATGTTCGAGTAGCACGGCTGCGTCGGGGTGCCGTACTGGCCGTCGAACTCCTCGTTCATCGCTTCCATGATCAGGTGCTGGTCGTAGCCGGCGAACCGGGCCGCGACCTGCTGCCAGACCTTCTGGTACTTGGCCTTGACGGTGGCTTGGTCGCCGGCGTCGCAGATCAGCCAGGAGCCGCTGATGGTCTTGTAGCCGTCGCCGTGCATGTTGATCAGCACGTAAAGGCCGCGGTGGTAGGCGTAGTCGACAACCTGCTGGATCCGGTTCAGCCAGGCGGCGTTGACGGTGTAGTTCGGCCCGGAGCCGATGTACCCGAGGTAGGAGATCGGAATCCGGATGGTCTTGAACCCGGCGGCCTTGACTTTGTCGATGAGCGCTTGGGTGACGGCGGGCTGCCCCCAGGCGGTTTCGCTGGGAACCCCGTTGCTGTTGGCTTCCAGCTGATTCCCCAGATTCCACCCGGCCCCCAGGTCGGCAACGATCTGCGACGCATTGAGCCGAGCGTCGGCACCGGCCGGAGCAACCCCGCAAACGCTCGCGGTGACACCCAGCACGGCGGCAAGGAAGAGCTTCATTGCTCTCGAAGTCATGGCGGATACCTCTCCTGCCCCTTGGTGGACATATTCCAACATGCCCGAAAGCAGGCGTCAATCCTCTCGCCGGTGACGATCTTTTTTGTGCGTAGGCTGCGGGATCGAAGAAATCGAATAATCGAAAGAATCGACGATCGGCGGCTCGGGAATCGGCTCAGGTGCCGGGGAAGTCGACGAGTGCGATGGTGATGTTGTCCCGTCCGGAGCCGTTCATCGCGGCAGCCCACAGCGACTTGACGACTCTGGCCGGCCCGCACCGGCCGCCGAGCAGTTCCTCGATCGTCCGGTGGTCCACCAGGTCGCTCAGCCCGTCCGAACACAGGAGCAGCCGGTCGGCGCCGGCCAGCCGCCCCACGGTCGTCGTCAGCGCGGTTCCGTCGGTCCGCCCGCCGAGGCACCGGGAAAGCCCGCCGAGCGGCCCTCGGTCGTCGGTGGACACCTGGGCCAGGTAGCCGCCCCTTTCGAGGTACACGCGCGAATCGCCGACCCCGAAGTGCACGCCGCCGCCGGCTTGCAGCAGGACACCCGCGACCGTGGTGCCCAACCCGGCCACCCCCGGATCGGCGCGGCCCATGGCGAGCAGGTCGGTGTCGATCTGCTCGAGCGCTGCTTCGACGCCGGTTTCGTCCCGGGGAGCGACGGCCGCGAGCGTGCGTACCGCATGCGCGGACGCCACTTCGCCCGCAGCGTGACCGCCCATTCCGTCGGCGACGGCAACGACCACCGGCGCCGACAGCGGGAGTTCGTGGGTGACAGGGTCGGAAAGGCTGACGCCGCAGGCGGTGAAGCCGCCGACCGCGAGAGCGTCTTCGTTGGCTTCCCGCACCGCTCCGCGGTGCGTCATCACCGTCACCCGAACGGCCTGTGCTCCGGCGTTCGCCGAAGTCACGACGGTCCGCCCGGCCCGAATTCGACGACGGCGACGACGTCGGACGCGATGCGGAGCCGGTCGCCGTCGGCCAAGGCGGTGGTCTGCCCGGCGGGCACCGGGGTGTTGTTCACGAACGTGCCGTTCGTCGAGTGCTCGTCCCGCACCCAGCCGCGGCCGTCGGTCTCGACGCCGACGCTCGCGTGCCGGCGGGAAACGTTGTCGTGCCGAGCGAACAGCCCCGCCACCGGCGACAGTCCGGGATCGCGGCCCAGCAGCACGGAGCCCGGCTGCGGGACGTCGACCGCCTGCCCGGCGAACACCAGGCGAAGCGCCCCGCCGCCCCGCCGAGTGCGGGCCGGCGCGGCCTGAGCCGCCAGCGGTTCGAGGCATTCGACGCACACCAGGTTCGCCGGATCGGGGATCTCGGCCTGGCATGCCGGGCAGACCGCCGCCGGCGAAGCAGGTACCCGGTCCGGGGCGGGCGCCGGCTCGCCGGTCTCGGCGGACCGCGGTTCCTCCGCTTCGGCAAGCAACATTCCACAGGTCTTGCACAGGGCTTCGTCGTCGGTGTTGCCGGTGTTGCACACCGGACAGATCACGCCAGCCACGTGACGGCCTCCGAGGTGATGCCCCGCGCGGCCAGTCCGGCACGCAGCCGGTCGAGGTCGCCGCGACGGGGGATGCCGATCAGCCGGACGACGTCCGCGTCGAGGGACAGCTGCATCGCCGGCGCCGGCGCCCCTGCGGACCGGCCGTAGCGTTCGGCCCCGAGCGGGGTGAGGACGACGATCTCCTGGTTGTCGGAGCCGCGCAGCGCGGTGCCACCGTTGCGGTTCTCGACGTACGGCCCGGCCACGACCGCGTCGCAGCGGCTCAAGGCATCGGAGCAGTCGGACCGGGCCGACAGCCGGGCGTGGGTGTAGCCGGAGAAGACGAGCAGGTCGATCGGGCGGTCGCGCCCGCGGCGCCATTCGTCCAGCCCGGCGAGCAGGGCGGCCAGGGCGAGTGGCTGCTGGAAGGGCTCGCCACCGGACACCGTGACCCCGTCGATCGCACCGTCGAGCGAGCCGAGCCAGCGCACGACGGCCGCGGGGTCGACCTCCTCGCCCGCCTCGGGGTCCCACGTGTCGCGGGACGCGCAGCCGGCGCAGCCGATCGTGCAGCCCTGCAGCCAGATCCCGGCCCGGACGCCGTGGCCGAGCACCGTGAGCGGGTAGTGCATCCGGTTCAGGCGGATCGCGGTCATGCCAGCTCCAGTTCCACGTCGGGGCCGTGGCGGGACACACCGGCGATCGTGACCCGGGTACCCGGCGTGTGGTTGCCGTCGAACAGTTCCCGGGCCAGCGGGTTGATCAGGAACGATTCCAGCGCGGTGCCGATGCCGCGGCCGCCGTGGGCCAGGTCCGCCGTGCACCATTCGCGGAGCCGCTCCCGGGCCGGGCCGGCGACGTCGACCGTCACCCCCTGTTCTTCGAGCACCCGCCGGAGGATGTTGTCCAGCTGCTGGCCGAAGATCTCGGCGGCAGCAGCGGGGGAAATGAAGCCGAACACCACGATGTTGTCCCCGAACCGGTTGAGCAGCTCCGGGCGCGACAGCGCGGTGGTGAAGTGGTCGGCGATGGCGGCTCGGACCTTCGTCTCCACCACCTCGTAGGCGTCGTCCGGGGAGATGTTCGGTTCACGCCTGCCGGTCGCGGGATCGACCGTGCTCACCCCGAGGTTCGAGGTGAAGATGAGCACGCACTCGGAAAAGTACGTGGTCGCGCCCCGGCCGTCGCTGAGCCGGCCGTCCTCGAGGATCTGCAGGAACTTGTCGAGGATGCGTGCGTGTGCCTTTTCGATCTCGTCGAAGAGGATCACCCGGAACGGCTGCCGGCGCACGGCGTTGGTCAGCTCGCCGCCCACCTCGTACCCGACGTAGCCGGGTGGCGCACCGATCAGCCGGTCACCGGAATGCTCGGCGGAGAACTCGCTCATGTCGAACCGGAGGTAGGCGCTTTCGTCTCCGAAGACCAGCGAGGCCACGGCTTTGGCGAGTTCGGTCTTGCCGACACCGGTCGGGCCCGCGAAGAACAGCACGCCGCGTGGCCGGTTCGAGGAGATCCGGGCCTGTGCCCCGGACAGGCCGAGTGCGGCACGCTTGAGGATGTCCAGCGTCTTGCGGACCGGGTGCTCCTGGCCGATGACCTTCTCGGAGACGCTCTTCTCGCCGTCGGCGATCCGCTTGTGGAGGAAGCTCCGCCGCCACGGGTTGTCCAGCACCCCGAGCTTGTACACCCGCACGGCGTCGGGCAGGTCGGACAGCTGGAGCCCGCGGTCGCGTGCCAGCCGGGTCACCCCGGACATGTCCCGCAGCGTCAACCCCTCCGAGCGTTCGGCGAACGCGTGGTACCGCTCGGCCGCGTCCGGATCGCCGGCGCTGCCGAGGGATGGTCCGAGCAGCCGGGCGGTGTCCTCGCGGTCCCCGAGGTCGGGGCGCGGGAGTCCGATCACCCGGAACCGCTCGTTGTCGGCGGTGAGCCAGACCGGCAGATCCAGCTCGCGGTCGACCAGCCACAGGATCGGGTTGTACAGCGGGCTAGGCCGGTGGCTCGGCCCCGGACCCGGCGCGGCGGTGCGCGAAAGCTTGAGGCAGAACAGGAAGAAGTCGCGCTCGGCGGCCTCCAGCCGCGACACGTCGACGGCGAGCCGTGAGCCGTAGTCGATCAGGCAGGCCGCCCGGCCCTTGCGGGGATCGGTGACCGCGGAGAGGTAGCGCGGCAACCGGTCCATGGACGGCGGCTGGGTCTTCGCGACGTCTTCCCCGAGCATCCGGCGGGCGGCTTCGGTGGCCCGCCTGCCGCGGTCGTCGTCGGTCGAGGGATACACGGACAGGCCGTCGACCTGGTCGTAGACCAAGAGGAACTCGTACCCGCTGCGTTCGAAAACCTGCCACAGCAGCTGCCGCAACGGCACCAGCTGGGGCGGACGCCCGGGCGGGCGTCGCAGGAAGACGTCCCGGATGTTGTCGTGCAGGACGTACTGAGAGTGGACCGCGAGCGTCGAGTCGATCTCGCGGACGAAGGCGGGCAGCTCGGGGCCCGTGGGCTGGTCGGTCACCGGCCACGCTCCCGTCGGATCTGTTCGTGCTCGGGGTGTCGCCGGTCCATGCGCTTGGCCACCGGAACCACCCGTTCACCGGGTGGCACCAGATGTCGTTCGACGACGTGCATGCCGGAACCGTCGAGCGCCGTGCGGAGTTTGCCGAGGTCGTCGCACCACTGCTCTTCGCGCTCGGCGTCTTCCCTGCGGGCGTCGGCGCCGGGCCGGTCTTCGAGCCGGATGACCGCGGCGCGCACCTCGTCCTGGTTGATCACCAGCTGCACGGCGTGCCGGTGCCAGTCCGGGCGGACCAGGCGCAGCCGGTCGGGGTTGCCGGTCACGGTGGCGAAGCCTTCGTCGACGGTGTACCCGAGTTCGGCCAAGGTGTCCGCGACGGAGGCCCGCACGTAGCTGTGCTCGAGCTCGCGGCGGACCTGCTCGGCGGCTTGCGCGGCCCTGGCCTGCAGGCCGGCGTCGAGCGCCCGGCGGCCCGCCACGGCCGACTCCAGCTCGGTGCGCACCGCGGCCAGCTCCGGATCGGGCGAGGCGGGGATCGCCTGCAGCAGCCGGGCGGCCGAGACCGCCTCGGCCCGGCGTGCGCGGGCCCGTGCGTCGGCCCGCTGAACCCGCAGCCGGAGCTCGTCGAGCAACGTGTCGTGGTCGACGTCGGGCCGGGGCACGGCGACCTGCGCGGCGGCCGCGAGCACCTCGGCCCGGTCCTCGGCGGAGGCTTCGGGCGTAAGCCTGCCGAGGATGCGGGTCACGGCCGCGAGCGCGCTGGGCGGCGTGGTGCGCTGCTGGGTGGCCTGGTGCGCCATCGCCTCGTGGTACTTGTCGAACGCCTCCCGCGCGGTGACCGGCCGCTCGAGATCGACGGTGTGCCGCAGTACCGCCAGCACGGCGCCCTCGGTGCGCCGCCGGAGTTCCTGTTCGAAGCGGTCGAGCTCCGTGCGGGTCGAGGCGCACCAGGCGTCCAGCTGCGCGGGCGACTCCGCGCACGGCGTGAGCGGGTGCGGCAGCCCGGCCGCCAGATCCGCAGGAGCGTGCCGGCGCAGCACCTCGATCCGCGCGTTGAGGTCGATCACGCGGCGGGCGGCGGATTCCCACACCAGCAACGCCGCGTTCCCGGCCTCCCACTCCGCCCGGTTCCGCTCGGCCCGGTCGCCGACCTTGGTGAGGCCGGCGCCGAGCAGGTCCACCGACCGAGCCGCGACCAGCGCCCCGGCCTGGACGCCGCGCGCGGCCAACCAGACCGAGCCACCGACCACCGCCACCACCGCGACGCCGATCATGCCTTCGCCACTCATCGAGTACCTCTGTTCGTTCGCGCCGTCATCGGGTCAACGCCGTCCGGCGTTCTTCGTCGTGCGCCGCCGACCACCGGCGGAACCGGCCCACCGCCCAGGCGACGTGCGCGATGGTGGCGGCGACCGCGGCAAGGGGGACCAGCCAGGTCAGGAACATGAGAGCCACCAGCGTCACGGCGATGCCGACGGCCCAGAAACGGGGTGCGCCGCGGAGCCTGCCGCCGATCCGGCCCAGCGCCACCTGGAACGCCTGCCACAGCGAATACCGCGGGTGGTAGTCGGCAGCCATCGTGTACGCCAGGACCGACTCGGCCGCGAAGTGGGTGGCCACCGGAAAAGTCACCAGCGCAAGGGCGGCCGTCTTCGCGGAGAACATCAGGACGACCAGCCAGAGGCCGCCCAGCACCGCGGCGCCCGCGAAGGCACGGCCGAGTGCGCTGCCGCGACCTGCTTCGCGAAGCCGTTCGCGGCCGGCCCACGCCGCCTGGCGAGCACGCTCGGCCTGCTCGGCCTGCTGCCGGGCGAGCACCACCTGCTGTGCTTCGGCCTGGGCGAGACCCGAGACGAACAGGCCCGCGTAGGCGCGGGCCGGCTCGCGGCCGGCCCAGCGAAGCAGGTCGGTGAACCAGTCCACGGGAACCGGGAGCCGCCGCACGCGGTCGTCGAGTTCGCGCAGCCAGTCGTCCCCGCACGGCGCTCCGGCGGCGAGCTCCAGCATCGCGGCACGCGCGGCGGATCGGTGCTTCGTCGTGCTGAAAACACTCGCCAGCCGAGGATTGCGCTTGAGCGTCGCGACGGCCGTGCGGAGCTCGCCGACGGCGGCGGTCCACCGGGTGGCCACCCCGGCCAGCTCGGCCGCACCGTCGAACCCGGCGAGCACCTCCAGCAAGCGGCCTTCCCAGAGCTCGTCGACGATCTCCCGGGCCTGCTCGGTACCGGCATCCCCGTCCGGCCCTTCCTGCGCCCGCCGCGCCAGCTGGCGCAGCTTCGGCTGATCGATGTGGGCCTGGCGGTAGATCGGTGGCTGCCGAGGGTTGAGCCCGGCCAGCAGCCGAAGCAGCTTGGCGTTCGGTTTCTCGGTGCTCTGTTCGAGGCGGCCGAGCAGGTCGAGACGGTCCTCGACCACGCCGACCGGGTACTGGTCCGGGTTGTCGAACTGGTGCAGCCACTGCGTGAGCGCCGTCCACGACGGACTCGGCGAGATGCCGTACCGGCCCGCCGCGAGGCGCCACTCGAGAGCCATCGCGACCGCGAGACTGCCGGGATCGCGGAACCGCTTGCCGCCGAACTCGAACTCGGTCGCGTCGACGGGCACCCGCCGGTCGGGTACGGCCGGGGAGCCGCCCGCGAGCCACTCGCGGACCTCCGTCCCGCTCCAGCGTTTTCCCTCGTCGGAAACCAGCAGGCCGGCGCACAGCCGGTTGAGCCGCGGGTCGGTGATCGCGTCGACCGGGACCGGCTTCGTCGTGACGAACTTCTGGATCATCAGGTCGTCGAGCCCGTGGAACGGCTGCTGCCCGGTCACCAGCTCGAGGACCAAGATGCCGAGCGACCACCAGTCCAGGGCCGGCGAGACGTGTCCGACGCCCGTTTCCGGGGCGGAGTAAGCCGGGGTCCGCGCCACACTCGTGAAGTGCGTGGTCGCGTTGAGCCGGCGGCTCAGGCCGAAGTCGGCCAGCACCAGTTCGATCTTCGGGCTGGTGCCGCGGATGAGGATGTTCTCCGGTTTCAGGTCGCGGTGGGTGATCCGCCGCGAGTGCAGCGCCTCCAGGCCGTCGGTGAGCTGCCGGACGATCTCGTTGACGCTCGCGGTGTCGAACGCGTGCTTCCCGGCGCCGGCGTCGCGCAGATTCCCGTTGGGCAGGTACTCCATCAGCTCGAAGAAGCGGCGGCCGCCGGGGAGCGTGCCGGTCTCCACGACCTGCACGACGTGCTTCGACCGGATCGAGGCGAGCTGGGCCCACACGTCGGCGTCCGGCTTGATGTGCGCGTAGTACACCTTGAGCACCAGTTCGGCCCCGGGGTGCGCGGAGTCGGCGACCTTGACCAGCTCCGCCTCGCCGCCGGACCCGGGCAGCGCCTCGAAGCCGCTGAGCCGAGCGGCCAGTTCGGCCGGGAGCGCTTCGGCGGACAGCCCGGACCACGGGGGAGCCGGCGTGCCCGCTTCGCGTCGCGTGGCGTGCGGCCGGGGGACACCCCTGTCTTCGCGGCGGGTGGCGTTCGGGCCGGCGGGATCCTCGCGGCGGGTCGGGTTCGGTCCGGCGCCGGACGCGGATTCGCGGCGGGTGGCGTGGGGTGCGCTCGCGGCCTCCTCGCGGCGGGTGATCCCGGATCCGGCCGCGGCGTTTCCCCGGGGCGTCGCGTCGGGCTCGGCCATCCGATTCGTCCTCCGGCTCTCGTATTCGATACGGCAGCATCCTGACGGACTGCGGGGTGCCTGCGTGACGGGAGCACCGGGAATTGTCATCTTTCTGTCCGATAATCCTGGGCGCCGGTCCATTGGCCATCCGGCAGAATGGCTCTTGCGCAACGACTTCGTGATTTAACGGTCGGACGGGTAACGGCGATACCGGCCGGAGCGAATGAACGGAGGCGTTGCCCGTCGTGCGTCGGCCCGGCGGGTCGCGAAATCGCCCGAACCCGTCCGGAGGACACTGATGACGAGCACCGAAGCGGTCGCGACCGCGGTGGCGCAGGCGCTGTTCCAGGTCACCGCCGACGGTGCGGTTTCGGTGGTGGCGTCTTCGCTCGACGGGCCGGAAGCGGAAGCCGGGTGGCTCGGTCTCGTGCAGCCGCACCTGAGTTTCGCCGAGACGATCAGCCCGTCGACGCCGGTGTCCGCGTTGAGCTACGTGGTCTTTCCCGGAGGGTTCGCCGCTGTCCTGTACCGGACCTGGGACCCGCAGCGGCCCGGTGTCGTCGAAACGCACGCGTTGCTGGGTGACGAGAACACGGTGACCGCGGAACTGGCACTGTCCACCGCGAACTGGGAGGACCGTCCGGCCGGGACACCCGCCGACCGGCGGCTGCCGTCGCTGCTGGCCGGTGAACTGCGGGAACCGGATGCGCCCGAGCAGTTTCGGGCCCGCGCGCTGGCGCAGGCCGACCTGCTCGCGCATTCGCTCGCCTGGCTGCTGCAAGCGCCGGACGGCCCGATCGGTTTCGTCGGATGCCCACCAAGCGACCGGGTCGCAATCCTGTGGGCTTTGCGCGAAATCGCCGCGCCCGAGTTGCCGCCGCGCAGGTGGACTTTCGCCACCCATGACGACGGTGTGGTGAACGGTGGCCTCGATATCACATTCTTCGAGTCGCCGCCGGAGCCGGCCGGAACGACGGGAACGATCGTCATAGACCTGCAGCGCGGCCAAGGGGCGAGCCCGCACAACGAATACCGGGCAAATGCGCTGGTCTACCGCTATGAATACGGCGTCGAGCCGCCGGTTGCCGCCGTGATGCCCGCTGTGCTGGCGCCGCCCGCACCCGTGCCCGTGGCAGCGGCGGTCCCTTCGGCGCCGGCTCCGGACCCGATACTCCGGTCCACGCTGACCTTCGCGCGGTGGACCGAGCTCGTCCGCGTCCTGGTCACCGCCCGCGACGTGCGGGCCGTCGACGGCGCACTGGTGGAGCTGGAGTACGAGACCGCCGGAATCGACGACCGCGACGACGTCCGCAGGGCGCTGGAGAACCAGGGCTGGGCGATCGCGGCCATCCGGCGGCGCGTGCCCGCGGAGCTTCGCGACGCCATCTTCGACCGGGTCGCCGCGGTGGCGTTCGGTGCGACCCGCCCGGGCCGGGAGACCGCGGCCGCTCGCGACGACGCGCGCCGGCTCGCCGCGGATTCGCGAGCCACCGACGTCGTGCGTGCCGTCGCGCGTGGCGGTTTCGGCTTCGAGCTGGTGGACGTGCTGGCCGGCCGGTGGCTGGCCGAGCAGGAGGCGGCCGAACCGCCGGCGTCGTCCGAGCCAGGCCGCGTCGTGCGGATCCTCTCTCGCGCCGGTGTGCCCGTTCCGGCACGGGGCAGCCGCGTCGTCCTGATCGCGGTCCTGCTGCTGGGACTGGTCCTCGGCGTCTTCGTGGGCGGTGTCCTTTGGTGACGCCCGCCGGAGCACCGGACATCGACCTGCCCCTTCGCGCGCTCGGCAAGCTGGGCGCCAAGCTGGGCTCCGGTGGGCAGGCGCACATCTACGACGCACCGCGGCTGAGCCTGCCCGACGTTTCCGGCCCGCTGGTCTACAAGCAGTACAAACCCGGCAAGGCACCGCCGCAGGGGATGGGCAAGATCATCAGCCTGCGGTCGCGGCTCCTGGCCGACCCCGCCAAGCTCCACCGCCTCGACGCGTCGACCACCTGGCCGGTACGGCAGGTCGTCGACGGCGACGGCACGCTCCTGGGCCTGGTCCTGCGCCGGATCCCGGACTCCTTCATGGACAAGCTCCGGCTGCCGAGCGGCGCTGTCGGGACCAAGCCGCGCGAAGTCCAGTTCCTCTTCATCGCGCCCGACCTCGCGGTGCGCCTCGGCACGCCGACCCCGACCCCCGAGGAGCGGCTGACGATCTGCCGTGACTTCGCCGCCACGCTCGCGTTCCTCCACGGCGAGCTGAGTGTGGCGTTCGGCGACATCAACGCGCGCAACGCGGTGTTCCGCCTCGGTGCCGACCCGACGGTGATGTTCGTCGACTGCGACGCCGTCCGGCGGGTGGGCGAAGTGGCACCGCAGCTCAACGCGCCGGACTGGGATCCGCCGGAGGGCAGCGAGGTGCTGACCCGGGCGACCGACCTCTACAAGCTCGGGCTCTTCGTGCTGCGCTGCCTGACCCCGGACCACAACAGCTCGATCAACCGCGACCCGAACCAGGCCCGCGGCGTGCTCGACGTCCACGGCTTGAAGCTGCTCACGACGGCGCTGCGCGGCGATCCCGCCGACCGGCCCTCCGCCGAGGAGTGGCACCGCTACCTGCGCCGCGCGCTCGGCGAGTCGCTCACGCCGCCGACCCTCGAGCGGGTCGACCTCGACCGGACCATCGTCGCGGCCGGCGAGCCGCTCACGATCACCTGGTCGGCCGAGGAGGCCACGACGGTCGAGGCGACCGGTCCCGGTGTTCCCGGCACCTCGGTGCCGGGCGCCGCCGGGACGGGCACGATCGTCCTCCACCCCGCCCGCACCGGCCGGATCACGGTGACCGCGCGCAACCAGCTGGGTGAGGCTTCGGTGCTGACCGACCCGGTCGCCGTCTTCGACGTCCCGTCGTTCCACGACCTGCCGGTGCCGATGCCCCAGCTGGACCTGCCCCGGCTGAGCCCGGCGCAGCTGCCACCCGTGAGCCGGGTGCTCCCGGAGTTCCCCCGCGGCACCCCCGTGCCGCTGCCGCCGATGGCCAACGCCGTCGATGCGTGGGCGGCGCCGGAAACGCCGGCGCCCCTCGAACCCGTCGCGCTGCCGGCCCCGCCGCCGCTCTTCGGGGCCGGCCTGTCCGCGGTGCCGCTCGACCTCACGGCGTTCTTCGCCGATCACGAATCCGTCGACGACCACGCCGACCAGGAAGTGCACCCATGACCAGCCCCGCGCGCCGTCCGGCGCGGCGCCTCCGCTACCCACTGGCCCGCCTGGCGGGAGCCCAGCCGGACGTGCTCGCCAAGGCGAAGACCGACCGGATCAAGTACTCCGCGATGGGCGGTGTGCTGCTGACCACCGCCGGGGTCGCCGGCGTGTCCGGCGCGTTCGCGCTCATCAGCACGCTGAAGCTGCCCCCGGCGGTGGCGGCGTTGGCCGGCGTGCTCTGGGCGGCCGTCATCCTGAACCTCGACCGGATGCTGATCGTCAACATCCGGCGCCAGTCCGGCTGGCTGCGCAACCTGGGGGCGGCGGTGCCGCGGCTGCTGCTCGCCGTCGTGATCGGCTCGGTCGTCTCGATGCCTCTCGTGCTGCGGATCTTCGAACCGGAGATCGCCAACGAGATCCAGGTGATGCACTCGGACAACCTGATCGCCGCGCAGGAAAAGCTGAACCGGCAGTTCGCCGACATCGACACGACACAGAAGAAGGTCGACGAACTCCAGGCCGTCGCTTCGGGACAGAGCCAGCCCAGCGTCAGCGGGGACACCGACGTCGTCGCCGCGCAGCAGCGAGTGACCGCAGCCCAGCAGGCGTATGACAAGGCCGCGGGCGAAGCCCAGTGCGAGCTGGTGGGCAGCTGCGGTACCCACGAACCCGGAGTCGGCCAGGCGTACCTGCAGGCCAAGGCGAAAGCGGACCAGGCGAAAGGCGACCTGGACACGGCCAACTCGCAGCTGAACGACGCCAAGAAACGGGCGCAGGACAAGATCGCCGGCGGGGCCGCCTCGAACGCGAAGGCCGCCGCGGCCGAGCTCTCGACCCTCGTGCCCCGGCTCGAGGAGCGCAAGAAGGCGCGCACCGAAGCCCAGGGCCGGCTCGACCGCGGCGAACTCGGCAACGACGGCCTGCTCGCCCGGATGGAGGCGCTCGACCGGCTGACCGAGGGCAGTTCGCAGATGCAGCTGGCCAAGCTGGCCCTGGCGTTGCTCTTCCTGCTGATCGAAGTGCTGCCGGTGGTGGTCAAGCTCCTGTCGCTCGTCGGAGAGCCGACCTTGTACGACAAGCTGCTGGCCAAGGAGGAGAAGACCCTCGAGAAGCGGGCCGGCGGCCGCACCGACCTGACGCTGGAGATCGAACAGGACCTCCAGGACCAGCAGCTCCAGCAGGCGAAGCTGGCCAACAAACAGCTGGTGGACCAGCAGGCGCAGATCGCCAAGGCGGCGATCGAAACCTGGGGCCGGATCGCGAAGAGCCGCAGCGACGAGGAGCTCAAGCGGTGGTACCGAGTGCATTCCGGGGAGCCGGAACCGGCCGCCACGCCACCACCGCCCGCCACGCAACCCGTTGCCGTGACCGTGCCACTGGGGCCGCTGAAGCCGCCGGCGGCTGCGCCCGGTGCCGGGCGGCACCGGGTGAGCACGAGCCAGACCTACCGGCAGTTCAAGGCCGACGCCGGTGCGCCGCCGAACCCGGTGCCGCGCAACGGCACCGCCGTCCCGCACTCCTGATCGCGAAAGGAACACCACCATGGAAGCGCACGGCGCCAAGTTGCTGCCGTTCTACATCGTCATCGACGCGTCCTATTCGATGTCGGGCAAGAAGATCGACTCCGCCAACCGGATCATCGTCCAGGTCAGGGACGCCCTCGCGCAGAACCCGATCCTCTCGGACAAGGTCCGGATCGGGCTCGTGGACTTCGCCGACGACGCCCAGGTGCAGCTACCGCTGTGCGACGTCCTGGATCCGAGCCTGTCGATGCCGGTCGTCAAGCCGCGTGGTGGCACGTCGTACGTCGCCGCCTTCCGGCTGTTGCGTTCGACGGTCGCGGCGAACATCAAGCAGCTGAAGGGGGACGGCTTCAAGGTGCACCGGCCCGCGGTGTTCTTCCTGTCGGACGGCGCACCGACCGACCCGCAGGCCGAGTGGCAGGCGGCCTTCGCCGAGCTCGTCGGGGACAAGGCTTACCCGAACGTCATCGCGTTCGGTGTGGACGACGCCGACGCGCGCGTCCTGCAGTCCTTGATCCACCCGTCGACCGGCGGGAAGCAGATGCAGATGTACCTGATGGAAAAGGGGGAGGACGCCGCCAGGGCGATCACCGCCATGGCCGAGATCATGATCTCGAGCGTGCTCGAGTCCGGGCGCAGCCTGTCCCACGGAGAATCGGGGATCAAACTGCCCGACAAGGAGGACTTGCCTGCCGGGGTCACCGCGCACACCGCCGACGACGACTTCGTGTGATGTCCGAAATGGACGGGACAGCGGGCACGACCGCGGCGGCGCACTCGCCGGAGGACGTCCTGCCGCGGACGGCCGAACCGGTCACCGGGCCGCCGGCCCCGGCGTGGCGCGGCGAGTTCCGGATCACGCCGTTCGCCGTCGGCGACCCCGGCCGGGCGGCCACCGCGCCGTCCTATCCGGATCCGGACCACTGGGACCAGCGCGACACGGTGCTCGACGGCTTGCTGCTGAACAGCGCCGAGGGACGGCCGCCGATGGTGCTGCGCGCGGCCAGCACCCGTGGCCGTGCCCACCGGTTCGCCGGCAAGGTCCGCCAGGACGCCTACGCCTTCCGGTGCGACGGCCGGTTCGTGGTCGCGGCGGTCGCGGACGGCATGTCGAGCCGCCCGCTGTCGCACCTGGCCGCGAACGTCGTCACCCGGCACGGCTGCCACCTGGTCGCCAAGCTGCTGGAGACGACGGACCCCGAAGCGCTGGACTGGGCGCACGTCCTGCGGGTGCTCGCCACGAAGGTGATCAACGCGGGCCGCCGCCAGCTGCAGGTGGCCGCGCAGCCCCGCGTCGTCGACCCGGACGCGCCGGAGGTGGCCCAGGCCCTCGCGACCACCGTCCTGTTCGCGGTCGTCGACATGCGCCCGGCTCTCGACGGCCATCCGGTTCACCTGCTGGCCCACGGCGACACCTCGGCCTGGGTGCTGCGCTCGGGTGTCCGCTGGGAGCCACAGCACCCGGTCAAGAACCAGGGGGCCACCGTGGCTTCCTCGGCCACCGCCGCGCTCCCGTACCTGCCCGAGCACCCGCCGCCGGTCGTCCGGACGCACCTCGCGCCCACCGACGTGCTGGTGCTCGTCAGCGACGGGGTGGCGGACCCCCTCGACGACGGGACCGGCCCGGTCGGAAGGTTCCTCGCCGCGAACTGGCGGCGTCCGCCCGAGCCGCTCGCGTTCGCCGCGCACGTCGACTTCGCCCGGCGGTCGCACGACGACGACCGGACCGCCGTGGCGATCTGGCCGGGGGAAGCCGGAGCGGGAGTGCTGCGGTGACGGGGACGCTCGCAGAGAACGCCGTCGTGATGCGGTGCCAAGCCACGGTGATCCGGGCGCTCACCGGCCGGTGTGCCGCGGCCGAGGTCGCCGAGGCGACTGCCCGCCTGGCGCAGCTGCCCACGGACCACCCCGAACGCGCCCGGATCGCCGCCGCGATGCTCATGGCGTTGTTCCGCGCGACCCATGCGAGCAACGGGGCGGCGACCGAATACGCCGCCTCCGCCGGTGACCTGCTGCGGCTGGCGGAAGCCGACCCGCCCACCGACCCGCAGTGGACGCAAACGCGGGCCCTGGCCCGGATGAGCGCGCTCCTGCACGCCGGGATGCAGGGGGAGCTGACCGATCTGACGCCCCTCGACGACGAACTCGGCGCCCTTGGCGACCTCGCCGGGGACAACCCGGAAATGGCCCCGGTTCTCGGCGTGCTGCGGACGATGTCGGGGTTCATGCGCGCGGTGAACGACGGCAACGAGAGCGTGGTCCGCCGCGTGCCCGACGAACTGGCGGCCCACATCGAGCAGCTGCGGGACCGGCCGGAGTTCGCGTCGCTGCTGGGCATGCTCGAACCCATGAGCCGGGCCTTCGCCGCCAACCAGCGCGGTGACCACGCCGAGACGCTGAAGTGGTTCGAGGCGAGCCGGCAGTCGGCCCAGCAGCTGTCGGGTCAGGATCTCGTCCAGCAGACGATGATCGACACGGTGACCCGCATGGAACCGTTGCGCGCCCTGCTCGGTGGGGCCGGCGAGGAGATGACGGAGGAACAGCTCGACCGGCTGCGGGAGCTGGCCGACCGGCCCGACGCCGCTGCGCACGACCGGGCCCTGACCCACCTCGCGCTGGGCGGCGCCTACCTGCGGGCCGGCCGGGAAACCGACCTCGGCCGGATCGACCTCGCCATCGGCCACTACCGGCAGGCACTGGAACTGCTGCCGCCCGAGCACCCGGAGCAGGCGTTCTGTCGTTTGTCCGTCGCCCTCGGCCTGTTCCGGCGGTCCGAGGTGGCCGCGAACACCGATGGTCTGGATGAGGCGGAGGAGCTGCTGCGCGGAGCGTGTGACCGGCTCGGCGGCCCGCAGCACCCGCACTGGGTCATGGCGAACGAACTGCTCGGCGCGGTCCGGGAGCGCAACGGGCACCACTACGACGTGGGGGAAACCGGCCTGCTCGCGCAGCGCAGCTACGCCTGGCGTGCCCTGCTGGAGTCCGACGCGGCCGGCGCGAAGATCGCGGTCCGCGATGCCGCCGACGGTGCCATCAGCCTGGCACGCCGTTGCCTGAACGCCGACAACCTCGTGGCCGCGTTGCGTGCCTTGGACACCTGCCGGGGTCTGATGCTGTTCGCGGCGACCGAACTCGCGAAGGTGCCCGCCCGGCTCGAAGCGGCCGGGCACGCCGAGCTGGCCCGGCGCTGGGAAACCGAAGGTGCCGAGTCCGGCGGGCTCCGTCGCGAGGTACTTTCGGTGCTCACCCAGGCTTCCGACGAGGCGGGCAGCCTGCTGGACCCGCCGAGCGTCGACGACATCCGCACCGCACTGGCGAACCTGGAGGCGGACGCGCTCGTCTACCTGGTACCGGCGGAATCGCCGCTGCCCGGTCTCGCGCTCATCGCTCCGGCCGACGGCCCGCTCGCGTGGATGGCCTTGCCGGAGCTGTCCGTCCACGACGACGAGGGCGTCGAACGGTATCTGATCGCCCTGGCCGACCGGTCCCGCGAACTCGTGACGCTCCCGGCCGAGCCGGAGGACATCCCCCCGGCCCGCGACCTCTCGGCCGTGCCGGAGGACGATCCGCTGACCGGCAGCTTCGACGCGTTGTGCGACTGGGCTTGGCGTGCGGCCATGGGCCCACTGCTGGACGGGTACCTCGGCGGGCGCACGCCGCGTGCGGACGGTGCTGTGCCGCGCATCGTGCTGATCCCGATGGGCGACCTGGCTCGCATCCCGTGGCAGGCCGCCCGGCGGCGAGATGGTGTCCACGCCGTGGAGCTGGCCGCGATCTCGCAGGCTGTCTCGGCTCAGCTGCTGTGCGAGAACGCCGCGCGCGCGCCGGTTGCGCTGTCCGCCGGGGGCCTGGTCGTCGGTGATCCGGACACCGGCCACGTCGCCCTCGGCCTCGACGCCGCCCGGCTCGAGGCACACACGGTCCGGCAGGAGTTCTACCGGGGCGCCCGGTACGTCGGCCGTCGGCCGAACGGGACAGTCAGCCCGTCCGGGCGTGGCACGGCGGATGAGCTCCGCCGGTGGCTCACCGATTGCGGACCCGGCGCCGGAGCCATGCTCCACCTCGCCTGCCACGGTTCGTTCGCTGCGGGGCTCGACGACGCGAAAGCCTTCCTCCTGCTGGCCGCGGCGGATCCGGCCGAACCGGGCTGCGGCGAGCTGTCGGCGGAGGAAATCCTCGAACTGCTCGTCGCCGTGCCGGAGCGGCAGGTCGGCCTGGTGGTCCTCGCCGCCTGCCACACCGGGCGGTCAGTGCACGGCTATGACGAGGCGTACAGCCTCGGCACCGCCTTCCTGACCGGCGGTGTCCGGTCGGTGCTGTCGACCCAGTGGAGCATCCCGGACGCGCAGACGCCGTCGATGATGTACCTGTTCCACCACTACTGCCGCCGGGAGGGGCTGCCGCCCTGGCAAGCGCTGCGGCAAGCCCAGATGTGGATGCTCGATCCCGCCCGGGTGCCGCCGGCGGGCATGCCCGCGGAACTCGTTGCGGCCGTGCCGTGCGGTGCACCCGCGCCGGTCGCCGCCTGGGCCGGCTTCATCCACTTCGGACACTGAACGGAAGGACGAACCGTTGACCGGAGACACGATCGCCGGGCTTCGCGCCGAGCTGGCGGACCTGGACGGCCCGGCCAGACTGAGTCCCCTCGTCCGGCTGGCGCAGCAGCTCGCTCAGCAGTACTGGCGGGCGGGCCCCGGCCGCCCGGCGGCCTTACCGGACCTCGACGGCGCGATCGCCGCCTGGCAGGAGTGCCTGCGCTACCTGCAGGAGGGCGACAGCGTTCGCGCGCAGGTCACCGCCCAGCTCGGATGGCTGCTGGGCGCGCGGTACAGCCTGCACACCGAAGACGACCGGGACCGGGACGTGGGGCTGCGGGTGCTGGGCGAGGCGTTGGACTCGCCGCACCTCGCCAAGGTGCACCGGGAGATGTGCCGGGTGCAGCTCGGGCAGCTCAGCTTGTTCAAGGTGAACAAGCTCTTCCAGACGCCGGGTGCGGCGATGCAGCTCGTGACCGGCGGTGCCCCCGCGGACGTCAAGGCCGACGTCGACCGCGCGGTCGCCTGCTTCCGCCAGGTCCTCGCCGAGGGGCCGTCCTCCGCCGACCTCGAGCGTACCGTGGAGCCGATGCTGGCGGTGGCCGAGATCATGCAGACCATGGTCGGCGGCACCGGCTTCGACCTGCAGGCGATGATGGGGGCGATGGCGAAGATGCAGGAGCTCCAGGGGCGCTTCGGCCGTCTTTCCGGGACGAATGCCGTTTTCCAGGGGACGGAAACGTTCTTCTCCTTCGCCGACATGCGGGCGGTCATGGAGACCGCGCCGATCGACCGTCCCGTCGCCGTCGTGGAACAGGCGCCGCCGGAGTCGGCTTCGCCGCAACCCCGGACGAAGCCCGAGCCGGCACCTACCGACAGCGATCGGCTGCGGAGCTCGCTGGCGGGCAAACTGGGCACCACCGACTCGGATCGGCCGGTCTGGGCACGCGCCGCCGATCTGCTGCTGCCGGACGCTCCCGGGCTCGAGATCGACGTCGTCGACGAATTGGTCGCGCTGGCGACGATGGTCGCCGAATCAGGGGAGAGCGACGCCGAAGAGGCCGCCGTGGACCGGTTCGTCCTGGCCGTGACCCTGAACCTGCGCAACCGGCTCGACGACGACGGCGACCGGGCCGACGCGGTCGCCGGCGCCGAAAGCCTGCTGGCGGCGGTGCTCGCCCTGCCCGCCGATCACCCGGCCACCACGACGATGCTGCTGGCCCTCGGCGCGTTCCTCGACGAAGCGCGGCCGTTCGGCGAGCCTCTGGAAAGCGTCGCGGGCGAATTCGCGGACCGGGTCGACGCGGTGCTCGCGGCCGGCGTCGCCGACCCGGCCGACCTCGCGGCCCTGCACGCCCTGCGGTGCCTCTGCCGCGCCACGGAGGCCGTCGGTGACTTCCGGCGCGCCGCGGTTCCCCCGGACTACCCCTGGCGCACCGCGCTCAAGGCGGCTGCGCAGGAGATCGGGTGAGCCCGGCGGGACGGCGCCGGGCGCTGCTGATCGGCGCGCGGACCGGCCGGCTGGCCGGCGTGGAGCGGGACGTCGCCGCGATGGGCGGGGCGCTGGGCGACTGGGGCTTCACCAGTACGACTTGTGCAGGAAGCGAGGCAACCCGGTCCGGAATCCTGGACGCGTACTCGCGGTTCGTCGACGAGACCTGCGTGGAGGACGCGGCCCTCGTGTACTACTCGGGCCACGGCGGGCGCAGCATCGCCCCGGAGGGCGCCCCGATCCAGTTCATCGAGCCGGTCGACTACGACAAGTCCACCGAGCACGACTTCCGGGGCATCACCTCGCTCGAACTGTCGCTCCTGCTCACCCGGCTGACCTCGAAGACGAAGAACGTGACAGTCGTGCTCGACAGCTGTCACGCCGCCCACATGTCCCGCGACCCGGAAAAGGTGGTCAAGGCGCGGTCGGCGCCGGTCCCGTACCAGCACCTCGCGGCCCACCTCGACCGGCTGCGGCGCGAGGACCCGTGGCTCGCCCGGTGGACGCCGCCGGGCAACCCGGACGCCGTACGCATCGTGGCGTGCGCGCCGGAGCAATCCGCGTACGAGTACGTCAACGCCGACGGCGTCCGGACCGGGCTGCTGACCGACGTGCTGGTCCGGACCCTCGCCGAGGCGAAGGACAGCAGGCTCGCGGTCTCCTGGGCCACGGTTGTCGACCGGGTGCGCCGCCGGGTCCTCGCGCTTCTGCCGGTCCAGCGTCCGGAAGCCGAAGGACCGGCCCGGCGGCTGCTGTTCGACGTCGCCGAGTCCGATCCGGTCGCGACGTTGCCCGCCGCCATGGTGGCCGGCAGGGTCCGGCTCAGCGGGGCCGCGCTCCTCGGGGTCGTGCCCGGCGACGAGTTCGTGGTCGTGCCCGGCGAATCCGCCGGTCCGGACGGGAGGCGGATCGGGGAGGTACGCGTCGACCGGGTGGATCCGGCGGCGGCCTGGGGTCACCTGCGGCCGGCAGCCGCGGAGCTGCCGCTCGGGGCGCGGGCCCACCCGCTGCGCACGGTCACGCCGGCGATGCCGGTCCGGCTGGCGGCCGCGGATCCGTGCCTCGCCCCGCTTACCCGGGCCGTCGAGGCCGCACCACTGATCCGGCTCGGCCGCCCCGGCGAGGAATCCCCCGTCGAGGTCGGCCGCGACGACGACGGCGGCCTGGTCGTGCACGACGAATCCGGGCCGCTGCACCGGCCTCGCCCGGCCGGCTCCGAAGGCGTCCGGCGGATCATCCGTGATTTGACCCGGGTGGCCCGCGCCCGCGCTCTTCGGTGTCTCAGCGAGCAGCCGGGGGAAGCACCGGACCTGCCGGTGTCGATCGAATTCGGCCGGGTCGAGGCCGGCCGCGCCGTGCCCCTGTCCACGTCGGGTTCCGTGCTGCACCTGGGGCAGCCGATCTACGTCCGGGTGCGCAACGAAAGCCCGGACCCGATCTACGTGTCCTTGCTGGACATCGGGGTCGCGTCGGCCATCTCGGTCCTGAACCCCTCCTCTCCCAGCGGCGTTCGGCTGCCGCCCGGAGGGCAGTACACGTTCGGCGGCAACGACCTGACCGGTGCTCTGCGCGGGGTGGCGTTGAGCTGGCCCGCCGAGCTCCCCCGTACGGTTCCGCGACCCGAGACGATCGTCGTCCTGGTGACGGCCGAACCCGTCGACAGCCGGGTCCTCGAGCAGGACGGAGTCCGGGCGGCGCCGCTCCGGACCGGTCCGTCCTCGGGGAGGAGCCTTCGCGTGCGCACGATCGATTTCGAGCTGGTTCCCGCGCCCGCGCTGCCGGTGGACACCGCCCACTTCGAGGTCGATGAGCGACCGGAGACCTCGACGTGGCTGTGGCGTCCCGGAACCGGGACTTCGGCCGACGTCGCGGTGTCCCTGCGTGACGTGGCCGCGAAGCCGGGGACCCGGCTGGATGTGCTGGTGGTGACCGGAAGCCCGGACGGGCCACCGGTGTACTTCGAACGCACCGAACACGTTCGTGCTCCGCGCCTTAACGAGCTGCCGGTCCACCGAGGACCGGTTACCGGCTACCTCGACATCGCGGTATGGGCCTCACTCGACAGCCCGGGAAGTCCTTCCCTGCACGAACTGCTGCGCGAGCGTCCGGTCGCCGATGAGCCGGGCGAGCCGGACGTGGCGGAACCGGCGACCTTGGCCGGCGCCCGCTTCACCACGAACATCGTCAATGCCGCCGACGCCGCGCTCCGGGCGGCGTCAGCCGATTGCGCCGGGCTGTACCGGACGACGCTGCTGGGCCACGAAGAGTTCGGTGCCGGACGGCCGGACATCCGGACCACGCTGCAGGCAGGGCGGGTCTCCTTCCGGTGCCTGGTCGAAGAAGTCACACCCGATTAGACCCAGGAGGATCCGTGCGTTCGTCAACGGACAACCCGATGGCGGGCAGTGTCCCGCTGTTCCTCGACGTCCTGGTGCGGTCCGTCGATCTGGCGCCCGGCGGCATCGAGATCGGCCTGATCCGGTTCTCCGGCTGGCAGCTGCACCGGATCGATCCGCTGCCGGCCGGCTTCGCCGGGCACGCGGCGTATCTGGTCCGGGTGAACTACGAGTTCGACGTGCCTCCCGGGGAGACGCCGCCGGCCTGGGCGGAGGTGCAGTTCGCCTTCGACGCCGCCGAGGTGATGGTGGTCGACGTGATCCCCCGCGCGGTCACGGTCGCCGAGCCCGCACGCACCTACGAGCTCACCGGGCAGCTCAACTTCGTCCGCCGCGCCGACAGCCGCTCCTGCTGGGCGGCCGACGCGAGCGAAGCCAACGTCGCGCTCCCCGCCGTCCGTCCGGAGGTGGCCAGCTTCGGACTCGGGAGTGCGCGGGTGCGGTGGCGGCACTCCGGCGGTGTCCATGTCGGCACGCACACCGCGTGGCTGGTCCTGCTGACCCCACCTGACTACACCGAGCTGCCGGTGCTGGCCGGCGGTGCCTACCACCTGGCGGCGGACGGCGGGCTCGGCCTCCGCGCGAGCGGTGAGCCGGACGCGTTCACCGTGCGGCTCCCGGGAGCGCCGCGACCGGACGTCCCGGCCATGCCCGCCGGCGACGGCAGGCCCCGCGTCTTCGTCTCCTACGCGCAGGAGTCCCTGGCGCACAAGCAGGCCGTCATGAGGCTGTGCCGGCTGCTGAGCCGGGCCGGCGTCGACGTGCGTGTCGATCAGGACGGCCTGGAACACCGTCGCAACTGGGACGAGTGGACCACGACCCAGCTCCTGCGCACCGATTACGTGATCGTCGTGGCGTCACCGGTGTACAAAGCGGTGGGCGACGGCGAACTGACCGACGGGACGCGCCACCGCGGTGTCCGGTCGGAGTACGGCAGGCTGGCCGACCTCCTGCACCGCGAGCGGGACCGGTGGACGAAGAAGGTGCTGCCGGTCGTCCTGCCGGGCCGGTCGCCCGACGAGATCCCCCTGACGTTCCTCCCCGCGATCGCCGACCACTATGTCCTTTCCGACATCACGGCGGACGCGGCCGCGGAGCTGCTGAAGGTCCTGTTCACCGCCCCTGCGGAGTGAAGCCGGCCCAGCTCTCGATGCCGATCGCGCGGGACCCGGGCGGCCGCAGCTCCAGCAGCGGCTCCGGCATCCCGTCGAGCGACGGTGCTTCCTCGAGCAGGGCCATCTGCGCCCGGCGCAGCGCCTCGGCGGGGGCGGGGGCGAGGCCGTGGCGGCGCACGTTCTCGTGGAACAGCCACATCAGCGCGGCCGTGCACCAGCCGGCGGGCACCCGCCACAGGGAGCCCACGACGGTCCGGGCGCCGATCGCCAGGAAGGTCGCCGAGAGGGACAGCGCCTCGTCGTAGTCCACTCCGGACACCTGGGTCGTGCACCCGGCCAGGACGACCAGCGCGAGTTCGAGGGGCCGGGCCGGGCTCAGCTCCAGGAGGTCCCGCGCCGACAGCGCGCCACCGGCCAGCTCGATCCGGGACTGCAGGGGGCTGCGCATGTCCGCGAAGGCGTGGCAGGCAAGGTGCAGCACGCCGAGCGGGTCGCGCAGGTGGTCTCGCACCTGTTCGGAGGTGCCCGAACCGGCCGGGGCCGGGACCCACCAGTGCGCCTGGCCGGTGCCGCCCAGGAAGACACCGCCGGGGTAGCAGGAGTCCCGGATGGCCACTGCTTCGGCGGCACCGTCCGGCAGGTCGCCGACGGGATTCCCGACCAGCAAGGCGGCGTCGTTGCGCACGTGGGGGCGGGCCACGGCTTCGCAGAGCAACCGCCCCGAAGGGACGTACGAGACGGTCGCGTCCTGCACGAGGTGCCGGTCGTGGCCGTCGACCTGACGATACGCGGCGTGCCACGGCACCAGCCCGAGGACGCCGAGCGGCACCAGGACGAGCCGTGGATCGCGCCCGGCGATCTCGGTGGCGTGGGCGAGGAGTTCACCGGCTGCGGCGTCCCAGGCCCAGCCGCAGACTTCGCGCAACTCGGTGCACCACTGCCGGTACTCGGGCCCGGTCGGGTCCTTCGCGTCGTCCCACGCGGCGTAGGCCTCCTGGTAGCGCTTGACCGGCTCGGCCTCGCCGAGCTTCGGCAGCGGCCGCACCACCGGGTCACCCTCCGCAGAAACGAGAACGGCGAGCGCCCCGTGGTGGTCGTTCGCCGGCAGGAGATAGGCGAGAACGTCGGAACCCTGCGTGCGCAAGGCGTTCCGGAGCTCCTCGACGCCGGGCGGGCTGAGGAGGTCTTCCGAGTCCTTGGCCAGCACTCGGAGCACCTTGCGCCGCAGACCACCCCAGCGGGTGCCCGGCCCGCCGTGCTCGGGAGTCAGCGGCTCGTCGACGCCTCCGGTGGACTCCCATTCGAGCGCGAGCCGGTCCTCGCCGAGGCTGCTCAGCTGGGCTGAGGCCGCCCGCGTCGTGTTGGCCGACCGCAGCACCAGGCTGCGCCGCGCGTCGACGATCTGGACGAGTTCCGCCACGGCACCGTCGTCGACGCACCAGGCGGTGAGCCGGTCGGCGGCGTCCATCGCGGTGCGCGCGATCTCCATCGCGTGCTCGCTCTCGGACTGGATCAGCACGCGCCAGGCGGCGTTCTCCACGATCTGCCGGGCGAGCTTGCGGCTTTCGGCGAAATCTCCGGAACGGCCGCGCCGCCGCAGCGCGGCAGCGAGTGAGGTCGCCTGCTCGGTGACCAGCGGGGTGCCGTCCCGGTGGATCCCGGTGAGACACGCCCGGTAGGCTTCGATCGCCCGCTCCAGCGCCTCGGTGTCGCTCGGGTCCAGCAGCGAGAGGTTGTCGTACGCGACGGCTCGCGGCACGTGCACCCCCAACGCCTCCTCTTCGTCGGCCGGAACCTTCATGGTCGACCACCGCGCGCAGATTTCCCTCAGCGCACCGGCATCTTTGTTCCTGATGGCGACGAGCACTTCGTCGCTGGCCATTACCGGTGCCAGCAACTTCCTGAGCCACGATTCGGCGCGCGCGCTGTCACGAGCGGGCGGCGGGTCGGTCCCCAAGGCGGCTGCCCCGGTACGGAGGACAATTTCGAGCATGTCGTAGAGCGGCTCGTTGGTGGGGTTGGGCGGCAGTGCGTCCAGAAGGTCCCAGGCACTCCGAGCGAGCTGGAAGACTTCCGGTATCTCCTTCCCCGCCTGGACGGCTCGGTTCACCTCGTAAACCCGGTGCATCGCCGCGGCTTCGGCGCGGGTGGCCGGATCCGCGGCCTGGTCGTCACGGACGCCGGCGAAATAGGCCAGCCCTGCGTCGAAGGCACTCAAGGATCCGGTGGCCGATCCCACCATGGCGAGCAAGGGGTGCATGAGCAACGGAAGGTCGTCCAGGCCCTCCGACAGCTGCGCTTCGGCGAGCGTCCTTCGCAGGGCGGAGAAGTCCGCGTCGCCGTCACCGGTGACGATGCGGGCGGTGTTGCCGAAGAATTCCGTCATCGCTTCCAAGACCGACCGGAGCTCCGGAGGCAGCTCCAGGACATCGAGGGCGTTCCGGAACAGCGGGCTCATCGAGTTGAGGAGGGTGCGGAATGCGCCGAGGTCGGTGGTCACTTCGTGGGAGCCCTTGGAGACCAGGTAGTACCAGGACATCCCGACCGTGTACGAGAGCCAGGCCGCTTCTTCGGAGAGCGCGCCCGTGGCCGCCGCGTCGTCGACGGCCGCGTGTGCCTGCCGCACCCACTCCACCACGGGCTGCCGGGCGATCAGCTCGCGCAGGTCCGGCCGATGGCCGTCCTGGAAGACCGCCTGGAGCCGCCGAGCGTGGAATTCGTACGTCAAGGCGGGTTCCGGAACCGGGAGCCCGATGCCGTGGCCGACCGCTTCCAGGACCGCGTCCGCGTGGCGCTGGTCTCCGGTCTGTTCGAACAGGTCGCTGTGCGTCTCGGCGAGCCGGCTCCAGACGAGCCAGTCGTCCCCGGCGTCCGGGCCCTGTCCGGTGGCGCCGTGGGCCAGCCACTCGGCGGCCGCGGTGAGATCGGCGAGGCTGCCGGTTTCTTCCCCACGGTCGAGCAGCGCTTCGCCGTACCACACCGCGGTTTCCGGTTCGGCCGGGTCGGCGACGACGGCGAGGCTTTCGATGATCCGGTCGAGGTCGTCGGGGTCCGGGTTCCCGGCCCGGCGCGTCAGCAGGAGTCTGGCCAGCAGCAGGTGACGCATCGGCCGCGCGGGATCGTCGTGCGGGGTGGCCTCGACGGCCGCCGTCGCCAAGGAGAGGGCGGTGTGGAGGTCGTCCGGGTCCTCGTCCTTCGCGTAGCGGTCGCGGTGGAGTCCCGCCAGTGCCGACATCCCCTCCGGCAGCATGGGATGCCCGGCCGGTAGGCACCCCACAGCGTTGTCCACCAACCGGATCGCGTGCCGCAGGTCGATGTCGGCGGCCAGGATGTCGTACCGGACGCTGAGCAGCCGGCCGCGGTGCAGGTCCAGCAGCGCGCGATCGGCGGGGTCCGCCAGCTGCTCGCCCAGTGCGGACAGCGCCGCCAGTGTGTCGTCGAGTTCGTGCCGGCGCGTCTCGGCGGACAGGTATTCGTCGCTCCACAGCGCTGCCAGCCGGTCCGCGTGGATGTCGGCGACCGTGAGCACCGCTTCGGCGAGCTCATCGGCGGTCGTCGCGGTCGCGACGGCCTGCTCGCCCCAGTGCAGCGCGGCGGTCCACTGTGTACCGTCACCGGTGATGGCCTGGTGGGCGCGCCCCACCGCGAGCGCGGTCCGCCAGGAGCACGACAGCGGGTCGTCGGCGGCGAACGCGAGCCCGTGTTCGAGCAGGAGTGCCGCGGTGTCGAGGTCGGCCGCGAAGCCGGGGGCCGAGTCGTCGAGCGAATCCACGAGGAGGTAGCCGACGGCCCCGGTCCGGCTCGCATCCACGGCCGTCGGATCCCGCTCGACCTGCGCGGCCAGTTCGCCGGCCCGGTGGCGGAGCTCGGCTTCGCTCAGGTGCCCGGTCGTCATCGGAACAGCATCAGCCGAGCACCACTCGGCGCGAACCGACCTTCTCGGCCGAATCCCGCACCTTTCCCGATGCCGGGATGGCCCGGTCGCGCAACTGGCGGACCTCGTCGATCCGCTCCGGTGCCGAACGCACCAGGGGCACGATGTTGCGGAAGGCGTTGCGGTAGAACTCGACCGGCACGTCCCGGTCGTCGGCGGCGGCGATCGCCTCGTAACCGATCTCCTTCACGGCCGCTTCGACGTCCGAGCCGGCGAACCCGTCGCTCAGCTGCACGAGCTCCTCGACGACGTCGTCCGCCACCGGGACGCGCAGGTACTTGCGGAGGTAGATCCGGATGATCTCCCGGCGCTCGTCGGCGTCGGGCAGATCCACGAAGAACATGTCGTCGAACCGGCCACTGCGCAGCAGCTCCTGCGGCAGCGCCCGGACGTCGTTCGCGGTCGCGACCACGAAGACCCGGGCCGGGGACTCCTGCAGCCAGTACAGGAACTGGCCGACCAGCCGGGTGGTGACGCCGGTGCTGTCCGTGCCCGAGCCGGCCAGCCCCTTCTCGATCTCGTCGATCCAGAGCACGCACGGCGCGACGGCGTCGGCCGTGGCGAGCGCCTCGCGAAAGCGGCTCTCGGACTGGCCGACGTAGTTCCCCAGCACCGACGCGATGTCCAGCCGGTACAGCGGGAGCTGCCAGTCACTCGCGATCGCTTTGGCCGACAAAGACTTTCCGCACCCCGGGACGCCGACGAGGAGCACCCCGCGGGGCGGCCGCATCCCGCGGTCGCGCAGGTCCATGGTCAGCAGCGGACGCTTGCGGTCCAGCCACCGCCGCAGCCCGGCCAGACCGCCGACGAGGTGGTCGCCGGCACGCACCGGGACCCGCTCGATGCCGGCCAGCTCGCTGAAGATGGAGTCCTTCGCCCGGCCCAGCTCGACCAATTCGGCCTTCGTGATGGACTTCCGCACCACGAACGTGGCGAGGATGTTCAGCGCCTCGATCTTCGTGACCCCGGTGAGGATCGACGCGGCCTCCTCACACTCGGCGGGACCCCATTCGATGCGGATCTCGCCCGCGTACTGGTGCAGGAAGCCCTCGATCTCCGCGCGCATCTCGTCCACGTCGGGCAGGTCGAGCGTGACCGCCATCCCCATGCGCTGCAGGGCGTTCCAGGTCGGATCGGCGGTGATCACCATGATGCACCCGCCGTGCTCCTCGGCCAGCTGGGCGAGGTCGACGAACCGCCGCGAGATCTCGTTGTCGTCGCCGAGGTGCTGGACGTCGGTGAACACGACGGTCTGGTTCGCCCGCGCCTGGAACCATTCGCCGGCCAGGTCGAGCGCGCCGAGCAGCGACTTGTCGTCGGAGAGCACCTGCCGGTTCTTGAGGTCCCGCAGGCCCTGGCTGAGCGTGTGCACGACGATGTCGAGCTGTTTCTTCGTGGCGAGTTCGCCGAGCATCTCCAGCGCACGCCCGCGTTCGACCGTGCGGACGGACACGAACGGAATGCGCGCCAGCAGGTACGACTCGATGCGAGCCTTGGTCTCCGCCCCGTTGGGCATGGTCCTGTTCTCCCTAGTCGAGGATGACCCGGCGGCCGCGCGCCGGTCCGGCGGGCGAGGGGGCCGCCGGCCTGGTCAGCGCGGGCTCGAGGCTGTTCTGCCGGACGGCGTTGCGCAGCGAAACCGGCGCGTCGCGCACGGAGTCCTCGAGACTTCGCTGCGCTGACGAGATCGTCTCCCGGAGCGCGTCGGCCACGCTGGTGCGCAGCTCGGCCGGCAGTCCGGGGTGGACGGTGAAGGCCACCAGGGGGCCGAGCCGCTTCCGCGCGTCCGCGAGGACGACCGGGAGCACGGTCATCGCCCGCTGTGGCTGGGCGAGCAGCAGCTGCTGGTCGCGCGAGAAGGCCTCCTGCCAGCGGCGCACGCGGTCGTGGAACGCGTCGGCGACGTGCCGGGCCAGCCGTTCGGCCATCTGCGGCCCGAGTTCGGCGTCGATCGGCGGCAGGTGACCCGACGGCAGGTCCTCGCCCCGGCCGAAGGCCGCGAGCCAGCTCACCCACGCGGCGTACGGTCCGGGCGTCCGGTACACGCCGTCACTTCCGGGGGTGCCGTCGAAGGAATTCGGCAGGCGGCAGGAGGTCCCAGCCGGGCAGGTCCAACGCGACCTCGTCGTCCTGGAGGGGGTGCCGGGGCTGCGGCTCCTCGGGGCGTTCGGGGACTTCCGGTCGACCGGTCATCGCTCTCGGCATTTCACGCTCCTCGCTTCGCGCCGGGCGCCGGTGCCGCGAACGCTGTGCTGTTCAACCGGTTCAGGTACGAGCGCAGGGCTTCGGCGAGAGCGAGTTCGCGCTCCCACTCGGCTCGCAGGTCCACCAGCTCGGCGATGCCACCTCGCAGCTGCGCTACCGCGACGGCCCGGCGCTGTTCGCCTTGGCGCCGCAGTTCCTGGCGGCGTGCGGGTAGCGCGCGGGCCTGGTAGGCGGACCAGCCGGCGAGGCCCGCCGTGGCGAGGAGGAAGAACACCGCGAGTCCGGGATTGTGCGCCAAGCCCGCCCACAGCGCCAGCAGCAGCACCATCCCGGCGGTGATCGCGGACGCCAGCGGCGGTCCCGTGAACCTCACCTTCGCGACCGCCGCTTCGGTCTCGGCGTCGATGTGCGCGGCCAGGCCGGTGACGAGGTCGGCCTCGCCGGTGGTCTGGTCGATCCGCGCCGACCACCCCTCGAGCCGGAATTCGACGGCCGCGGGCTGCGCGGCGACGTTGGCCGCCTCCAGCCGTCCGGCGCCCTCGACGATCCAGTCCTTCGCGAGCGCCACCGCGAACCGCTGGGTGCCCGGCGAGGTGCCGGTGCGCGAGTCGCCCACCGCCGCGTTGCTGACCAGGGTGAGGAAGTCGACCGTCTCCTCGTGCAGCGGCGCGGCCGTCTGGACTGCCTTCGCCGCCTTGGTCTTGTCGCCGTCGGCCTTGACGATCTCCTGCAGCTCGTGCTCCTTGCGCCGCAGGGGAGCTTCCTCGACGTCGTAGCCGGTGACGAGCCCGTCCAGGATGTCGTCGACGCGCTTGCGCAGGTCCTCGCTCTGCGGCAGCTCGCCGGTGAACAGGCCCCGGAACCGCTCCTCCGCGGTGCGGTGCACGGTCGCCCCTTCGTAGAGCTCCTTGAGCTGCGGCCAGGTGGGACTGATGTCCGGCAGCACGGTGTACCGCGGGTCGACCGGCCGCCGGTCGCCGTCGAGCAAGCGGGCCCACCGGTCCACCTGCCGGTCGACGATGTCGCGGTCGTCGGCGAGGCGCTCGTACCACTCGCCGAGCTGCCGCATCACGAGGTGCTTCGACTCGTGCCCGAACGCGCCGGTGCTGACCGCGTCGAGGATGACGGTGAACTCGCGCGACAGCCCGGTGGGGTCCTGGCGCGCGGTGTACTGGCGCAGCCACCGCGCGGTGGCCTCGTTGCGCTGATGCCGGCGAAGCACCAGCGCGAAGAAGAGGGCGGCCTTGTCGTTGTCCCGGCGGGTCGTCTCCACCAGGGCCTTTTGCGCGAGGTCCGGATCGTCGCGGATCCAGGCGGCGACGGCCACGAGCGCGGGGGCGAGCCAGTAGCGCGGGGTGACCAGCATCAGCTCCTCGGACAGCTGGCGCATCGTGCCGTGCGTGACGATCCCGACGTCCAGCGCCTGCAACGCGCCGGTGGCGAGCCGGCGAACCTCGGCGAAGTGCCCGAAGTTCGTTTCCAGCTCTTGGCGCACCTGGATGATTTCGGTGTGGGCGACCTGCAGGTTGTGCCGGAGCTCGTCGCGGCGCAGGAACTCGGTGAACTCCGCGCGCAGGCCGAGCAACTCACCCTGGGTCCGGTCCTGCGCGACGGCGACCTGGCCGATCGACTGCTGGAGCACGGCCTGCTGCTGGTGCAGTGCGTCCTGCGAGGCCGTGAGCTGTCCGACAGCTCGGCTGACGTCGTTGAGCTGCCGGGATATCAGGACCTCGTTCACGACTCACCTTCCAGCAGCACGACCGAGCCGTCCGCGCGCACGCAGACGAGCCGGTCCGGATAGACCTCGACGGCCAGATAGGCCGGCGACACGGCGAGGGCACGGGCGCGTTCGAGTGCCGCGGGCAGCGCCTGACCGCGGCGGTAGTGCTCGACGATCGACCCGTCCAACGCCAGGGTGTGCACTTCGAACGGTTCGCCGAGAAAGCATTCGGCCACGATCCCGAACGGAATCGTGTGATATTTTTCGGCGAATTCGCGGCGAACTCCGTCGACGAACTCGTCGGTCTCCACCGCGCTGAGACTTCCCGACGCGTCGAGTGCGCGAACCGCCCGGAGGTAGTTCTCGGACCGGCGACCGGATTTCAGCCTGCCGCCGCTCGCCGACGTGCTGTTCGTGGCGCGCTGCGACCGGGAAAGTATCCCGTTCTGCCGGGTGATCAATGGTTTCGGCACTGTGCCGGCTCCCTGGGGTGAGGCATTTCCTGTCCCTAGTCGTCGCGTGAGCGGCGGCTATTACGGATACCGTCAGCATCACCCGGATGGCCCAACGGGTCAGCTCGCCGCCAGGACGAGCAGGGTCGTCGCGGCCGCGAACCAGGCCGCGGCGGCGGCCGCCGCGAAGACTCGGGTGAGCCGGCCGGACGCGGGCCGCCGGGGTCGCAGGATCCGGCCGGTGTCGGCGACCACCAGCTGCCGCACGATCACCCGGCCCGATCGGTCGCGCCGCCCGTAGGCTTCGACGGCTGTGCCTGTTCCCGGCGCGTCGGGGCCCAGGTTCCCGGCCACGGCGCAGACGTGTTCCGTTCCCGTCACGTCCTTCAGCACGAGGTCGGCGACGTCCACGGTTCGTGACCGCACTCGCTCCTGCAACGGCAGAACCCACGGCCACCAGGGTGTTCCGGGCTCCCTGGCGGACCGGGGCAGCGTCGACCTCAGGCCGGCGCCGACCAGCGGGAGAACCGCCGCGGCGGCGCCGCAGGCCACCAGCAGCGGGCCGAGTGACGCGTGTGCCAGCACGGCGAGAACCAGCGCTGCGGCCGTGAGTGCCGCCCCGATCCGGCTCGCCCACACGAAGCTCCGGTCCACGACCGGTTCCTGGCGGACGGGGCCGGACCGGACGACCGTCCCGGTCGCCAGACGGCCGGGCACGCGGGGTGGCGGTTGCGCGCCGGCCGCGACTCGTCCCGTGGGCACCACCGGGCGGCCGCCGCACGCCGGGCAATCGGTGTCCGTCGTGCTCAGCGGTGCGCCACAGGAAAGGCAGGATGCCGGCATGATCGTCATTCCTCACCATCGCGGAGTTCGCGGAACCCGAAACAGAACGCGAGCCGGATGCGATTGTGTCGGGTGATGGCGCGCCCGGGAAGTCTCGATTGAGAAACGCTCACCCCGCGCGGCCGCCGAGGTGAAAGGTGCCCGAAGTGAACGGATCTCCGGTTTTCGACGATCCCGGGAACGAGCCGCCCGCGCGGAGTTCGTTGTGGGGTCCGGCGCGGGCTCCCGCGGAATCACCGGCCCGACCGGAATACGCGGAGTTCCGGCCCGGCGGCCCGCCGACGGAACCGATCGCGGCGATCCCGCCCGAGCCGTCCGGTGCGGTCGAGGAGCCGCTACCGGCGTCCGGAGAGGCGAAGAGCACCAGCCGGGTGAAGGTCGTGGTCGGCGCGGCCGTGACCGCGTTCGCCGCGGTGACGGCGGTCATCGTGGTTTCCGCGGTGACCTACCGGCCCGCACCGCGGTCCGACGCGAACAGTCAAGTCCTGGGGGCCGGGAGCGGCGCGGGCGCATACTCTGGCTACGCCCCGACTTACGCTCCGACGTACGTCTTGACCGAGACGCCGACACCAACACCAACAACGGCGTCCACGACGGAACCCACTTCAACGACGTCGATGTCGTACTCCCCGGGCGCGGTGCCCGACGGCTACCAGCGGGTGACCGGCCCGGCGGGCGTGTCGGTCAGCATCCCGGCCGACTGGTCGGTGCAGCGGGGGGCGTTCGCGACGACCGACGAAGCCGACGCCCCGGACGGGTCCGGCTCGATCATCCGGTACAGCGGAAGCCCGACGCCGGTGCTGTCGCTGCAGGACGCGGTGGCGGAGCTGGAGCGGAACACACCCACCATCCGCAAGGACTACGAGCGGCTCCGCCTCGACGAGCTCGCCTCCGGTGATGTCGTGTGGGAGTTCCGGTTCACGACGAAGGCGGGCGTCCAGCGCCATGCGCTCGGCCGGTACTGGCGCGCGAACGACCACGACTACGCGGTCTACGGCTCGGTCGACGAATTCCGCTGGACGGACTTCCAGCCGACCCTCGACGTCCTGGTGCAGACGGCGGCGCCACGCTGACCGGCGGCTGCTCGTAACGACACCGGCGATGGCAGCGAATGGTCCGGTGAACCGCCACACCGAGACCGAGCACGGCCGATCCGGCGCGAGCCAGCGCGGTGATCGGTGCCAGCCACGGCCATGCGGCCACGAGATCGAGCAGGGTGATCAGCATCGTTCCTCCTCCAAGCGGGGATTGCGGCCAGGACAGCGTCACCTCCCCGGTGTTCAACCTGCGGCAGCTGTCCTGAACTGAACGAACTGAACGAAGCGGGGGGAGCGCCGGTGCGGGCGGAAAGCGGCCACGACGTGTTGCGGCTCTTGTACGAGGCCGTCGGGTCGCCGGGCTACCAGGATCTGGTCGACTCCGCCGACCGCAAGGGCGCCCTGCTCAGCAAGGGCACGATCAGCAACCTGCTCGCCGCCAGGACCGAGCCGCGACGCCGCACGGTGCTGATCTTCGTCGAGGCGTGCCTGACCCACAGTCCGCGCGCGCGGACGTCCGCGCTGTTCCGCGAACTGCCCGCCGAGGCGCGCGACCCGGCCTATTGGGTCGACCGCTGGGACAAGGTGACCGGCAAGCCGGCCCGGGTGCCCGCGAGAGCCGGATGGGACTTCTTCATCGTCTGCCGCAGGCCCGACGCGCCCGCTGCCCAGCGCCTGACGGACCTGCTGCAGCCGCGCAGCCGCGTGTGCGGCAGCGTCGTCTTGGCACCGGACACCTCGCGGCAGGAGTTCGAGCAGCAGCACCGTGCCTCCGCCGTGACGGTCGTGCTCGTCTCCGGAGCCGGCGTCGGAGAAATCCGGCCATCGGTCGAAGTCGCCGCCGACCTCGTCCGGTGTGATCCGGACAGCCACCTCGTGGTTTCCGTTCTGCTCGACGCCACGGCGAAGCTCCCCGGGGAACTCGCCGGGACGGAGGTCCTCGACGATGCGCTGCCCGTCATCGCCGAACGCCTGCTGAAGCTCCTTTCCTCCCGGCGCCGCCCGCACGCAGCCGGAGCGGCGGAGCTGACCGATACGACAGTCGGCCTCCTGAGCGCGATCGACGACCACCTGCTGGGCCGGGCGTCCCGCCACGGCCAGACGGTCGAGGCGCTGCTCGAAGAGTTCGGTGATCCCGCCTTCACCGATCGGGTGCGCCGGCACGGGCTGCAGGCCGCGCTCGTCCTCCGCGGAGCGGAGAACCACGACGAAGCAGTGCGCCACTGGACCCGGGACGACGACGGGACCGCCGCACTCGCGCTCGACCGCTTCCGCGACCACCTGTCCGAGGCGATCGAGGCCGGCCGGTTCTCCCTGCCGGCCGCGCTCGCCGAGCAGGTCGCAGCCACAGTGCGCGGTGGTGCGACCGGGCAGCGCCTGCTCCAGGGTTTCACCGCGCCGGTCCGGTCGACCTCTCGCGAAGTCGTCGTGGCGGAGAAGGCGCAGCTGGAAACCTTCCACGCGAAACTCGACGAACGCGGTCGCCGGTTGACGCCGGCCGCTCGGCAGATGTGCGTGCTCCCACCGGTCGATCAGCGCTTCTGCGGACGGGACCGGCTGCTCGAAGCCGTGCCGGTCGCCTCCGTCGTCTGGCTCTTCGGTGCGCCGGGGACGGGGACGTCGGCGGTGGCCGTGCACCGGGCCCACCAGGTGTCGGAAGACTTCGACACGGTCCTGTACCTCGATCTGTACGGCATGACCCCGGAAAGCCGCCGCAGTGCGCGGACCGCCGCCCGGATCCTCCTGGATGCGCTGGGCGAGCGGATGGTCGCCGACCTCCGCGAAGACGAAGCACTCTACGAACGGCTGGCCGCGGCCCTGCGCCGGACGAAAACCCTGCTCGTCCTCGACAACGCCAGGGACGCCGACCACGTCGCACCGATCATCCGGGCCGGCGGCCCGCAGGCCACCCTGATCACGTCACGTCAGCGAGTGCAGAGCTTCACCGAGCGCACGGTCCGGGTCCCCGCCTTGGACCGGACGGCGTCGGTCGAGCTCCTGGACAGTTACGCGTCCGACATCACGGAAGACCTCCTCGACCGGCTGGCCGAACTGTGCGACGACCTGCCTCTCGCGTTGCGTCTCATCGCGGCCCGCCTCGGTGATCCCGAGCTGCCACCCGACGAGATCGCGCGACTGCTGGCCGCCGAACGCACCCGCCTCGACCTGCTGCAAGCCGGTGACCGAGCGGTCCGTGCCGCGATCGTCTTCACCTACAAGGACCTCAAACGGCTCGCCCGGCGTGCCGCCCGGTACCTGTCGATCGGCTTCGGCTCGGTGAGCGACGCCGAGGAGATGGCGGCCGGGCTCGACGACTTCGAGGACCGCACTTCGCTGGCCCTGCACCGGGTCGTGGACGCCAGCCTGGCGCGGTGCGCGCGGGGCCCGAACGGCCCGATGCGGTTCCGGATGACGCCGCTGGTCCGGCTGGCCATGCGCGAACGGTCGGCGAAGGAGGACGCGAGCAGCGACATCGCCGACTACCAGCGACGCGTAGCCCGGTACCTGGCCGACCAGCTCACCGCGATCGTCGGGCGGACGGGCGGCGACCCGGAACTCGAAGTCGACCCGACCAGGGCCCACGCGGCGCTCACGGCGGCGGTGACCGGCGAGTGGTGGAGCACGGCGTTGGACATCGGCGAGAACCTGCGGGCGATCTACCAGGCCGAATTCGATCTCGCCGGGGTGGACGCCACGACCACCGAGCTGGTGAAGGCCCACCTGGCCCTCGGGGAACCGAAGAAGGCCGTGCGAGCGGCCAAGGGCGCGGCGGTGGACCTGAGAGCGAGCGCCCAGCACCGATCCTCGGCGCTGGGCTGGGCGCAGGAGAGCGTGGCACTGGCCCGGGTCCACGACGTCTCCGGCGAGAAGGTCGGGTGCTGCTTGTTGTGCGCGGGCATCGCCTTCCAGCTCGAAGACAAGGAAAAGGCCATCGAGTACTCGCGGATGGCGGTCGAACTGAGCGATCCCACAGCGGCGGGCGCCATCCGGCCCCTGGTCAACCTGGGAAAACTGCTCGTCGACGTCGGCGAGCCGGAAGAGGCGGCGGTCACCCTGCGTCGCGCCGCCGATCTGGCCGATCGGGCCGGCAGCGTCGGGGACCGGGCCGCCGCCCACTTCGCCTTCGCCGCCGCGTTGAGCAAGCTGGGAAACAACGCCGAGGCGGCAGCGGCCTGGGCCCGGTCCGCCGAGTTGTATGTCGCGGGGAACGAGTGGATGAACGCCGCCATCGCGAAGGAGAACGAAGCCGGGGTTTCTCCCGAGCCCCGAGCGGTCACGGCGCTGACGGACGCGGTGGCCAAGTTCCGGAAGGCGGACAAGCCCGCCCGTGCGCTGGCCGCCCTCTGCGAGCTGTCCACGTCCGTCTTCGTAACCACGCAGGCACCGGAGAAGGCGCTGCAGGTGCTGGACGAAGCCCACGACATCACGTCGGGCCAGCCGGAACTCGCCCACGAGGTGGAGGTCCGCAAGACGTGTCTGCGCGCCATGCTCGGGCGGCCGGCGAATCTGCCCGACGGCGAGCCGCCCCAGCGCCTGGCCGAACACGACGCCTACCGGAGCGCCCGGGACGCGCTGCTGCACAGCCGTGACCCCGTGGCGCTCCTCCGGCTTGTTTTGCATCCGGTGATCGAGCAGCCGGAGTACCCGGATCCTTGGGTGTTCGAAGAACAGGGCGGCCACGACCGCAGACTCGAGATCGGTTAGAGCCAGCCCGGCGAGGTTCCGGCCGCCGCGGCCCGCCGGCTCCACCGCACATAAGGTGGGCAGAGGTCGTGACGAGCAGAGGAGTTCGCATGGAAGGCATCAACCCCGCGGTTCCGCCCAGCGGCACCGGCTGCGCGGACTGCGACAGCGCGAACCCGCAGGGCTGGTGGTTCCACCTGCGCCGCTGTGCCGAATGTGGGCACATCGGCTGCTGCGATTCCTCGCCCGCCCAGCACGCCAGTGCCCACGCCGCCGCCAGTGGGCACCGGATCGCGCGCAGCTTCGAGCCCGGCGAAGCCTGGTTCTGGGACTACACCGACGAGGTGCTCTACGAATCCGGCCCGGCGCTCGCCGCTCCCGAACACCGGCCGCTCAGCCAGGCCGTGCCCGGGCCCGCCGGCCGCGTGCCCGAAGACTGGACCCAGCACCTGCACCGGTAACCGTTCCTGTCTCGTGGACAACCTAGGCGTCACACGAGCAGGCTGCTATTCTGGCTTGAAACGTTTCAACAAGCCGTGGAGCGTTCATGTCCGGATATCGCGTGCTGCTCGCCGTCCTGTCCGCCCTCCTCCTGAACGCCCCGCCGAGCGTCGCCGCGCCCCAAGCGGCCATCCAGGTCGGCGACCTGCGCGTCGACAACGTTGTCAACCCTCTCGCCGCCGGCCCCGGCCCGACGCTGAGCTGGAAACTGCGCTCGGACCGGCCCGGGGAACGGCAGACGGCCTATCGGATCCTCGTCGCCAGCGATCCGCGGCTCCTGCAGGACAACCGCGCCGACGTCTGGGACAGCGGCCGCGTCACCGGCGCCGACTCGGTGGCCGTTCCCTACCGCGGGCCCGCCGGGAAACGGAACTACTGGACCGTCGAAGTCTGGGGCACCCGCGGCGGACCGCCCGCCAAGGCCGCGCCCGCCTGGTGGGAGACCGGCGCCGACTGGTCCGGCGCCCAGTGGATCGCCCCGGGCGACGCCTACGCCTGGCAGGACTTCGTCCTCGACGTCGACTTCACCATCAAGTCCGCGGCCGCGAGCGTGGTCTTCCGCGCCGCCGGCCCCGACGATTTCCTGCTGTGGCAGGTGAACGCCGCCGAGGCGCCGGGCAAGGTCCTGCTGCGGCCGCACGTCAAGAGCCACGGTTCGTTCACCCTCCTCGGCGAAACCGACGTGAGCCGGCTCGTCACCGTGAACGCGCCGCACCACCTGCGGATCGACGCGCGGGGGAGCACCGTCGTCACGTCGATCGACGGCACCCAGGTCGACTCCCGGACGGTCGACGCCGTGCGCACCGGCACCATCGGATTCCGGACCTCCGTCAGCCAGGGCATCCACGAAGCCGCCGCCTACGACAACCTCACCGTCCACGGCATCGACGGCACCCCGCTGTTCTCCGACGACTTCGAGTCCACTCCGGACGCCCGCTTCCCCGGAGCCACGATCACCGACGGCCGGCTCGAACCCCAGGGCGACCCGCTCCTGCTCGCCCAGTCCCCGGACGCGCCGTTGCTGCGGAACGAGTTCGTTCTCGACAAACCCGTCGCGAGCGCCCGCGCGTACGTCTACGGCCTCGGCTTCTACGAACTGCACCTCAACGGCGGCAAGGTCGGCGACCAGGTGCTGACGCCGGGGAGCACGCCGTACGACCGTCGGCTCCTCTACGACTCCTACGACGTCACGAATCAGGTCCACAAAGGACGCAACGCCGCCGGCCTGTGGCTGGGCAACGGCTACGGTCCCCGCTTCAGCCAGTACGGCTTCCGCTGGACCGGCCCGAAGCAGGGAATCCTCGCGCTGGCCGTCACCTTCACTGACGGAACCCGCCGGACGATCACGACCGACGACTCCTGGCGCTGGTCGGACGGCCCAGTGACGGCGAACGACCTCTACGCCGGCGAAAACCACGACGCCCGGCTGGACAAACCCGGCTGGGACCGGCCGGGGTTCGACGACTCGGCCTGGCGCCCGGTGCGCACCGCCGCCGCCCCGAGCGGCGAGCTCATCGGCTCGACCGCGCCGCCGATCCGGGTCGTCCGCACGCTCCGGCCGGCGGCCATGACACAGCCGCGTCCAGGCGTGTACATCTATGACTTCGGCGAGAACTTCGCGGGCTGGGCCCAGCTGCGCGTCGCCGGGCCGGCCGGTACGACCGTGCGGATGCGCACCGCGGAAGAACTGGCCGAGGACGGCATGCTCGACACCGCGACCAACCGCAATGCCGCGTCGACCGACGCCTACACCCTCGGCGCCGCCCGCGGAGTCCAGGTGTACGAGCCCCGGTTCACCTACCACGGCTTCCGCTACCTCGAGCTCACCGGCTACCCGGGGACGCCGGACCTGGGCAGCGTCGCCGGCCGGGTCGTGCACGCCGACGTCGCCGCCACCGGGCACGTCGAGACGTCCGATCCGCTGCTGAACAAGATCTGGGCCAACAATCGGCGGGCCGTCCTGAACAATTCGATGAGCCTGCCCACCGACAACCCGGTCCGCGACGAACGGACGCCGCCGGGCATGGACGTGCAGGCCTACCACGACGCCGCCGTCCTCGATTTCGGCATGGAAGCCTTCTACCGCAAGTACCTGCTCGACCTGCCGCCCGGGACGGCGTTGCCCAGCGACGACGGGAACGCCCAGCTGCCGGACATGGGCGGCGGCTCGGTGGACCTGGCGTGGTCGCTCTACGAGCAGTACGGCGACCTCCCGCGGCTGGCCGCCGCCTACCCGTTGATGAAGGCGTTCGTGGACACCAACGCGGCCGCCTACCCCGGCCGCATCTGGCCCGAGGACCGCGGCTTCGGCGACTGGTGCCCACCCGACCGGAGCCCGAACGCCAACGGGGGACAGGGAAGTCCGTCAGCAGGAGCGTGCTTCAGCGAGCGTTCGCTGGTCAACACCGCGTTGTCCTACCGGCAGGCCGAAGACGTCGCGAAAGCCGCACGGGCACTGGGAAAGACCGCCGATGCGACGCACTTCGAGGAGCTGGCGAGCGCGATCGCCACCGCGTTCAACGCGCACTTCCTCGTCGGCGCAACCTACGGCGACGGCCGTCAGACGACCAGCATCCTGCCGCTCGCGTTCGGGATGGTTCCCCCGGACAAGGTGGCGGCGGTCGGCGCAAAGCTCGTCGAAACGATCCTGACCAAGGACGCCGGGCACCTCGACACCGGCATCTTCGGCACCCGCTACCTGCCCGAAGCGCTCGCCAAGGCCGGCCGCATCGACGTCGCGCTGACCGTGCTCCGGCAGCGGACGTACCCCGGTTTCGGGTACGAGATCAGCCGGGGCGCGACGACGCCGTGGGAGCAGTGGACGTACGAGTCGGGCATGGAAACCCACGACCACGCGATGTTCGCCGGAATCAACGCCGCCTTCTACACGCAGTTCGCCGGCATCACACCCGCGGCACCGGGGTACGCGTCGATCGCCATCGCACCTCAGGTACCGCCCGGCCTCCGGCACGTCGCGGCATCGATCGACACGGTCCGCGGGCCGGTCGGCGCCGAGTGGACCCAGACCGGGTGCCGCTTCGACCTGACCGTCACCGTCCCGGTCAACGCGACCGCCACGGTCACCCTGCCCACAGGGGAACGGATCCCGGTCGGCTCCGGGACGTCGAAGTTCACCGCCCGCCACTGCGCCTGACCGAGTCGCGGTGTCGTTCACAGCCGGCGGAACCGGGCCTCCAGCAGCGCGAACACGCCGAACACGGCGATCCCCGCCGCGAGGGTCAGCAGCAACGCCTGCCCGTACGGCTGCACGGCCAGGGTCTTCAACGCCGGATCCAGGCCGCCGGCCTTGGCGGGGGTCGTAGCGGACGGCCGCCAGGACGAACATGGACCCCACTGTGGCGTACAGGACGCCCACCGCGCACCAGCCGATCTGGCCGAGGCGGGTGGTCGACGTGCGCAGGGTGGGGGAGGCGCCGCCGAAGTCGAGGTCGCGGAGGAACTTCTTCCGCGCCCCTCGGTAGGCGAGCCAGGCCGCGACCGCGATGACCACGATGCCGGCCGCGATCACCGCGACCGCGCCCCACGGCCGGCTCAGCACGCTCGCGACCACCGAGCCCGCCTTGCCGGACGCGCCCATCGCCGTCTTGCCCGCGCTGTAGGCGACGAGGCCGTACAGCACCACTTCGACGCCGCTGACCGAGCGCCGCACCCACCGCCGCCGGGGTTGCACGTGCCGGTGGCCGGTGATCGCCTCGGCGAGCTGCCACAGGGCGAGCACCCCGGTGCCGGCGGCGACCAGCCAGAGCAGCCACGCGCCACCCTCGGAGGCGACGATCTGCAGCGCGCCCGCCTTGTCGGCCCGCTCGTTGTCGCCGAGCGCCACTTGCACGGCCAGCCACGCGACGATGAGGTGCACCGCCGCGTAGCAGATCAGCCCGATCCGGGCGAGCAGGCTGAAAACTCTCAGTTCGGGCATGAAGGTGAGTTTTACTCACCTTGGCGGATTCGGCAGCGCGAAGGTGGGCCACGTCGACCCCGTCGATCAGGCGTCGGGCGGGCACCAGGTGTCGGACGTCGGCCCGTCGGCGGCGCCGCAGAAGCCGTGCAGCGACTTGTCGACTTCGCCGCCCGACACGCCCATCACCGCGACCGGCTTGTTCTGCGGCACGTTCCGGCCGATGTCGCCGCCGTAGTCGATCGTGCCGGTGACGCCTTCGAGGTACTTGTTGACCTGCTCGGCCCCCGGGCGCGAGGTGTGGATGGCGGTGATCTCGCGCCAGATCGCGCCCGGCGTCACCGGGATCTCGGCCGCCGTCTCGCGCAGGTACGCCGCCGCGACGATCATCACCTGCGCGGCGTCGTAGGCGAGCGCGGCGTGGCCGTCGTACGAGCGGCCCTCCGGCGTTTGCTCGAACGGGAACAGTGTCTCGTCCAGCGTCTTGTAGAAGTCCAGCGCGGCGCCGCTCGGCTCGGTGACCGGCGAGGTGGCGAACGACAGGTAGTAGTAGGGCAGTGCCCGGTTGCGCTGCCGCTCGCCCTGGTCGGCGACGAACCGCGTGACGTCGTCGTCGCCGATCACGGTGGCCCGGCTGCCGCACTGCGCGGCGCTGCTGAGGAACTGGCCGAAGTCGGGCACGCCCCGGCCGGCGAAGAACGCCAGGCCGTCGAACGAACAGGTGTCCCGGCCCGCCGCGCCGGCGTTGCCCAGCAACGTCTCGCTGTACCGCAGGTGCGACGGCGGCCCGCCGAGGCCGCCGTCCGGGGTGAACGCCCGCGCCTCAGCCTGGAAACCCTTGTCGCGGAACGACTTCAGGACGTCGTCGCGGAGGTTGGTGCTGTACACGTCGGCGTCGTCATCGGAGTAGTAGACGCGCACCACACGCGGACCCGGCAGCTGCTCGGCGAACCCGGCCGCCACCGCGGCCTCGCGCCGGTTCTGCGGCGTCACCTGGAAGTACATCGGGTTGAGGTCGGCCAGCGGGTCCGCGGACAGCGTCGAGGCGACCATCGGCAGCCCGGCGTTGGTCAGGGCGGCGATGGTCCGCTGGGTCGGCGCGCTGCTCAGGTCCAGCCCGACCACCCCGACGATGCTCTTGTCCTGCTCGGCCTGCTGCCGCAGCCGGTTGGCCACCCGCACGCCTTCGCGCATGTTGCGGCCCGCGTTGGCGATGAGCAGCCGGACGATCGGGTCGGCCGAGCCCGGCGCGTTGAGCTGCCGCAGCTGGGCGACCGCGAACCCTTCGAGGGATTCGCGTTCGGTGGTCAGCCCCTCCGCGAGGTTGTTGGACGAGGTCAGCGCCTCCAGCACGACGAGCGTGATGTACGGCCGTTCCGGGTGGGCTTCGTGCAGCCGTTCCGCGCGGTGGTTCTGGTCCAGCACGACCGCTTCGACCTGCCGGATCGTCGCGTCCGACGGCTGGAAGACGTCCTCGGAGCCGTCCGTGGCGCCGACGCACTCGGTGCCCGTCCAGGTCAGCCACGGATTGCCGGAGCCGCAGTGCTCGGCCCAGGTGTCGTGCCGGTCGTAGGCGACGAACCCGGCGACGAGCGCGACGAGGACGACCGGCACGCCGATCCGCGTCCACCGGCTCGCCCACCACGGCGGCCGGACCTGCTTGCGGAACCGGTAGTCGCTGCCGAGGGTCTGCAGCATCTGCCGGACCTGCGGCTCGTCGTCGTCCCCGGGCGGCTGGACCCCGACCGGCAGGTACCACGCGGTCGGCCGGCGCTCCCGCCGGTCGCGTTCGAGCTGGTTCTGCCAGGCCACGTACGCGGCGCGCGCCTGCGCGGCCTGGAACTGCGGCCGGTGCGGCGTCGGCTCGGCGTCCGGCGGCGGCGCGGGGCTGGCGCTGACCACCAGCAGCGGGTCGAACCGCCCGACCTGGTTGCGGACGGAGTTGACCAGCTCCAGCAGCCGGTAGCCGCCGTTGCCGACGCTCACCTCGTCCAGCAGCAGCACGGGGTAGGTCATCCGGCGCCGCCGCCACACCCGCCACGGCCGCAGCCGGTAAGCCCGCCGCAGGTCCTCGAGGAAGGCGTTGAGCAGCAGGCGGCAGACGTACTCGGGGGCCTCTTCCTGCCATTGTCCTTCGGTGAGCCGCCGGGCGAACCGGACGAAGCTGCCGGACATCTCCGGCGCCAGGTGCGGTTGCCGCAGGAACCACCGGTACCGCCCGGAAAGCAGCGGCACCCGCCCGGTGACGGCGATCCGGAAGGTCAGCAGGGTCAGCCCCCGCACGAGCAGCGAAAAGACCTTCCAGATGCCCTGGTTTTCGGGCAGCTGCTTGACGGCATCCTCGGCGGAGGAGCTGAACCGCTCGGCGAGGCTGATCCGCCGGATGGCCCGCCGCAGCACGCCGTCGGGGTCCTCGCGGCCGTCGTGGTCCTGCAGCATCAGCCAGTAGACGAGGTCGAAGAGCGGGAAGGGAAGCCGGCTGGTGTGCGCGGTCGCGCTGTCACCGAGCGCTTTCCGGGCGTCCCGCAGGATGTCCCGCACCACGGTGACGGAGTCGGCGGTCGCGGGCCCGGCTTCGTCCCGCCCTTCGTGCGCGGTGAGCTCGGGCCGCGCGTACCGGATGCTGCCCTGCGGTTTCGCGGTCTTGAGCCGCTCCGCGACGGCGGCGACCACGTCCCCGTTTTCGGCGGGCCGCACGAGGCACACCATCGGCAGGCCCCGCCGTTCGGACCGTTCGTCCTGGTATTCGCCCCAGTGGCATTGTTCGTCGAGTTTCCGCGGCCGGTCCCCGAGCCGTGGCCGCAGGCAGAGCGCCCCGAGCAGCTTGACCAGTACGTCGGCACCGAGAAAGCCGAGCGGCCCTGTTCTCCCCATCGGAACAGAATGGCACATTTTCGGCGAAACCGGTTCCGCAGTTTTACTTGCGGGTCGTTCGATTCCTCAGCGAGCCGACAAGGAGGCGCACGTGAGCCGACGTGGCGATCGGCGCCGCCCTGCTCCTGCCCCTGGTGTTGCGCGGCGGGCAGTTGCGCTGGGTCCTGCGGTACTGGCGGCCCGCGCTCGCGTTCGCCTTCCTGGAGATCCTCGCGCCCTGGTTGCTGCTTTCGGACAGAGAACTGCGGCTGTCCAGCTCGACCACCGGGCAGCTGATCGCCGCCGCGCCGATCCTCGGGGTGGCGATGGTCCGGCTGAGCGGCACCGGACGGCTCGGCTGGGTCCGCTGGGCCGGGATGCTGCTCATCCTGGCCGGCTGCGCGCCGGCCAACCGCACCGAGAAAGCCGCCCCGGTGCCGGTTCCCGCGGAACCGGCCCAGGAGGCTGGCTCGAGTCCCGTCACCAGATCCGTGTGAGGTTTCCGTTGAACGAGCCGGTCAAGTACACGTGGAGCGAAAAGACATCCCCCACACCTGGCTCAACATCGCCCCCGACCTCGGTGGTGTGCCCCGAACCTGGATCCCGCCACCGGGGACTCGGTCAGCCGGGCCGAGCTCTGCCGGTCGATGGCGGAACCGCTGGTCGACCAGGAGCCGGAGTTCGAGATCCCCGGCGTGGTCCGCGACATCTACCGGCAGTGGCGCCCGACCCCGCGGTACCGGGCCCGCCGGCTGGAACGCGCGTTGGACACCCCGGCGCGCATTTACCACAACAAGCAGGTCGGCAAGACCGGGCTGATCGCGGAGACCGGCGCGGGCCAGTGGGGCAGCGCGATCTCGGCCGCCGCCGTGATGTTCGGCCTGACCTCGAAGGTCTACATGGTCGGGGTCAGCTACCGGCAGAAGCCCTGACGGTGGGCGCTGATGGAGGCCTTCGGCGCCATCTGCGGGTCAAGCCCCGCCCGGAAACGGCGGTGGGCCGGGCCATCCTGGCGGCGAACCCGGGCCACCCCGGCAGCCTGGGCATCGCCAACGCCGAAGCGCTGGAAGTGGCGTGCAAGAACCCGGAGCTGGGGTACAACCGCGGCCCTGCAACCCGGCGTCTTCGACGACGCGGCGGACGCAATCACGGCGGTGCTGCCGAAGGCCAGGGCCACGTGGCGGACCCGAAGGTGCTCGGCAGCGTGCTCAAGCAATTCTTCGCCGCCTGATCCCGCCTTCCGCCCGTTTTCACTACCGATCGCCCCGACGACGGACCAGAACGCTGCCATTGCCGGTGTTGATGGCTCGCCATGGACTGTCAGGGCGCCCTCGAACGAGCCACACGCACAGGAATGCCGGCCAGACGATCATCGAGGCCATCTGAGTCAGGAACCACGGCAGGCTGCCCAGAATCGTGAACAGCGACAACCGGCCCCGCTGGCTGATTCCGGCACGGGACCGGCCGACACCGGCCGACACAAGCATCCCGATCAGGTAGCTGAAGGCAAAAGCCGTTCCCATACTGCACCTTCCAGTTGCGGACGTGCGAGCTTGCGGCCCGCGAACGTTGTGCTTGCTAGAGTCGACGACATGCGGTCGTTGTTACGACAGGGGGAAAACGGCGCTCGGCTTCACTCGAACAGCGCACTCTCGACACCCGGTGGCTGATAGTTCAGCGTCAAACGGCAAACGCTGAGCTATCATCCATCGCACCGTTTTGCCCTTGTCGAGGGAGTCCGAATGTCTTCGAGTGCCGATGAAGTGACTCTCCCCGGTCGAGGCATCTGATGTGGGGAAGAAAAGCACTCAGAACGTCATTCGGTTACGAAGCACCAGCTGAAGCGCGAGTTGTCGGTTGGCGTTGTCACGCGGACGGCTGTCATCAAAGTGGGGACGAAGTGCCGCGCAGATGGCCCTTCGAGTGCCCGGGATGCGGCCGCCCGGCCGACCCGGTCTTCGCCGAACCCTGGGAGCACGAAGCTCGCGGTTACGAGTTGCGTGGCTTGTCCGACTCCGCCAAGGGACACGAGCGCGAGATCGTCACCCTGGAGCTGATCGTTTGGCGTTATGAGGCGGCTCTGCGCGGTGGAGACCGGAACGGCGCCGAGGCGGCACGGGCGGAGCTGCGGGCCACGGCCGCCAGCAGGTCGACGCCATCCTCGTCAATCCCGGGGAGGTCACCCAGCGGGGAGGGCTGCCCTGGCTGAAGCGTGTAGCCGGCGGGATCCGGGGTGTGGAATGGGACCATGTCGTCGTAGAGCTCGAAGAATCGGTTGTCGGGATGGGTGTGAGCCCAGATTGCATGCATGTAGTGGAAAATGTGGTCGCGGATGTGGACCTGCAGCCGCATACTTGCGAGGTGGCACGCCGGTGCTCGACTGCGGACTCGGTGAACCGGTCCACTGCCTCCCGCAGCGCCGTCGATGCCGTCGTGAGCGCCGCTCCCTTCGACTCGATCTGACTTTCTAGGTAGGCCAGCGCCTGCTGCGCAGCCTCGCGCTCCGCCGCCTTCCCCTCGTTCTCGTCGGAAGTCCCCATGCCCAGCGCAGACGACAGGCCACCGGTCATGATGCCCGTGGCGATCCGCTGACCAAGGTCAGCCTCGACGGCTTCCGCGAGCCCCTCACCTTCAATGAGTCCGACGATCGCGTCGCGCCGCCGCCGGGCGGCGGCCTCCAGCGCCTCATACTCGCTCTTCAGGTCCTTCACCGCGCGCCGCTGCTCAAGCACGGCCGCACGTCGGATTTCGTACTCGATCGCTGCACCGGACTGAGCTTCCTCAAGCTCGTCCAACACACCAGCTAGCTGCGGATCCAGCAACGCACCGCGAATCGGCCAGATGTGCTCGAGGATCCACGCCAGGGTGATCTGGTCGGGTGCAGGGACCGGCAGCGCGACGAGAACGACAAGCCGGACGCGCTGCAGTCGAGTCGATACCTCGAACCGGCGCTCCAGCTCGTATAGCAAGTAGGTAACGGTGATCTCGTTGTTTGGGTTGACCACGGCGCGTACGTCGGACCGCTCGGTAAGCGTCTCAGTCGTCGATTCGACCGTCACCTCCAGCTGTTCGCGCAACGAGTCGACGGCCTTACGTGCAGCCTCCGAGAAGTTTTCAACACCCGCCGCGATTCCGCCGCGGTGTTGAGATCGAACTGCGACGAGCCGCCGATGGACCCCACACCGATGTTGAAGGACCCCGTGGTCGAGACTTGGTTGTTCATAGCAGTGGTAGCCGCCTCAATGGCCTCGGACTCCAAGCGGTGGGAAGCGCTGGACTCCCGCTGCGCCTCATGTGTGCTCGTCGAGACCGTCCGCCGGTTCTCATGCACCTTACGACTGGTCGACACCCGAAACTCCCGTCGCTCCCCCGGCGACAGAGGAATCGTGTCTACCAGGCGCCCCACCTGGTAGCCGTGCGGGCTCCACTCCTGGCGGTAGCTGAGCAGGATGCCGTAGTTGACCGTTCCCGGCTCTAAGACCGTGAACTCGTAGGTGCCATCGAGCCGCGCGCGTAGCTCGTCAAGCGTCCGGTCGGCCTCGGCCAACGCACTCGGCGAGCTCTGCAGGAGTGCCTCGATTTCGGACTCCTCCTGCGAGTATCCCCGGTGGTCGTGCACCTTGCTGTGGTCGCGGTGATCGCGGACATCGGCGTGGTTGCCGTCGTTCGAGCCCCAGAGCCAATCCCCGACGTCGCCAGCGACGTCACCAAGGACGTCTTGGACCACGTCGACCAGCGGGTTCAGTGGACCCCATCCGAAGTGCAGAGCCGAACCGCCGGAGACTGCTGCCTGCTTCGCCGCCGCGCGCTCAACGATGACGTCGCGGGCCTCGTCGCTCAGCTCGGCCCACTGCAGGCAGGATAGCCTTGGTAATGCATCTTGACCAGCCGCGGAGGTGGCTCGGTGGCGTTCGCGGCAATTGTGCGCCTGCAACTGATCAGGTACCGACGCAGCGTATTCGGGCTTGGAGCCTGCGGAGGATCGGGTAGCGCCAGCCCGAAGCCGGTCCGTAACCGTGTCGCCAGATTGCGGAAATGCCACCAGACCTTAAGCAGGTCGCTGTCAGCCAAGCGGATCGCAGGCTGGACGAACGCCACCTGTAACGACTGGACCTCTCGAGCAGCGACGACGGCGCTGGGGCCGCTCTGCTCAAGCTCTGCGGCTAGCGCGCGCAGCCGTGTCAAATCTGTCTGCGTGGAGGGCTGACCGACGGAGTCCGGATCTGTGGCCAGATCACCAATGGCCCCGATCGCCCGCCGCAACACAGCCGTATCGACCTTCTCCTCCAGCTGTTGCACAGTCTCGTCCGCCGGCTGGTCGGCGGCGGGCCCGTTTTCGTCAGGCGGCGGACCGGGCAGCCGCAGTGCGTCGGTCCGCGCGGAGACGAGCAGGCGCTCGCGCAGATCCGGCCGCCGCTCCAGCCCTCGCTGGTCACCCCGGACCCCAACTACCCGGCAGAGCGTCGGGATGTCCCCGCCGAGCGCAGCCTGCTCATCCTGCGACAGGCCGATGAGGGCGCCGGACTGGGTGAGATGGTCCCGAACCGTGGGCCACACGTAGACCATCTGATCTTCGAGGGTACGGTCCGTGACCAAAGGTGACGCCTCAATGGCGTCGCGCGTCGGGCCTTCGATTGCGTCCCAATCGCTGAAGGACAGCAGCTCGGGCGGGGTGCCTGGCCGGGCGGTGCCATCGAGCATCGCGCGCAGGCCAGGATAGGCGTTGGTGTGAGCTACGACCAGCTCGCAGATCGTCTGGTAGAGGTGGCGAGCAGGGCCGGCCTTGTCGGGGATGCGCAGGGTCTGCAGCCCGCTGAGGGGCTGTTCGGCGAGGTGGGCATCGTCGAAAATGACCAGGTCGGCCGCCCCGACCCTTGGCCTGCTGCTGAAGTAGACCCAGTAGTTCATGATTCCGACGGCTCGGGCTTGGTGGTAGTCGTCGAGCTTGGCACCGCCGTAGTCCTGGGCGGCGAAGCGAACGACTTCGATTCCCAGGTCGTCGGCTTCCCTCTCGGCTCGCTCAGCGAGCTGGCGTGTGCCGGTGAGGTAGGCAACCGACCACCCACGGGTAAGCGCGTGATCGGCGATCAGTAACGCCAGCAAGGTCTTGCCCTCGCCGGTGGGCATCTCAATGGTCAGGTCGGCGGTATCGAGGTGTTGGTCCGCGTACGCGGTGAGGACTTGACGCTGACCAGGCCGAAGCTCCCTGAACTTGGCTGATCCGAAATCCACCAGGTTCTGCTCGAAGTCGGGCTTTGCGGTGTCTGTCACTGCTCACTCCTCACCCCTAGGAGGTGAACTTTACGGGCTCGGGGCGATGATTCGGACGCGATACTTCCGTTCACGCAGGCGGGTGAACGCTACGACCTGGTAACACCCACGTGCACGGCTTTCGATCACAGCCTCACTCGGCGCACGCGCAGGGCTCGGCAACTTGACGAGCGAGTCGCCGCCCTGGAAGGCACCCTTTGCGGGCGGCGCCCGCCCGTCCTGTCGTTCTCTCCCTCGGAGCCGGCTGCCGCGCACTGTCTTGGGGGAAGGCCGGACGCCTTGCAGCCAGTTGCTTCTGCCAACCTTCGGCGAATGACGAGTCACCGCCAGCGGCGGCGACTGAACCAAGCGGTGCGATTACTGCCGTGTGCCGCACTGCGGCTTGCGTCAGAGTCGGTTCGAATCCATTCTTACCGCGGGAGGTGTCGTGCTCGTCGTCGCACTTGCCGTGCTCGCCGCGGTGTCCACCGCCGCCGCGATCTGGTTCTACTTCCGCAGCAAAAGTACGTCTGGAGAGACTCCAGATGCCGTCTACCAGCTGCTACGAACCACGCCGGTATTCCGTGAAACCTTTCGCAGGCTATAGCTGAACGCCTCACCGGGCAACTGCATGAGCAATTTGCTTGTGTCGCAGTCGGCATCGGGACGCACGAGCCCGACACGGGCGCTCGGCGAAGCCAGTTCCGTAGTATCGTCAGGGGTGTTGGACAAGTTGGCTTCTTCACCCGGCGGTGGAGCGCTGAGCAGTGAATTGCGTCGCTTCACGAGGTTTGTCGCCGTTCCAGTAGTGCCAAGGAATCATGGTTCTCCTGCAGGCTGTTGACCAGGGTTTCGACTGCGGCGCTCATGGCATGCGGGTCGCGACTTAAGGCTGCGAAAACTGCGCAAGCGGACCAATTTTGCTCGACTGACTGCGTTTCTTTTGGTTGGCCGCAGGGAGTTAAGTTGGCTCTTTCGAGCCTGATCAATCTTCTTACGACGTAGGAGCAGTCGGCCTCTTACTCGATCTTCTTGTCTTGCGATTATTGAATGAAACTGAGCCTCAGCTTCGGTTCGCCTCCGTTCTATTTCACGTTCGTATTCTGTTGAACCGCCTACGAGTCGAATAAGTAGCGGTGACAGAAGCATTACTGCAATCAGTAAGCGGAATACCCATGTGCTCCAGTAGATCAGATTGTCGTTCGCTTCCAGTGTGTCGAGCGCGTGAAACTGAGCGAGGATGCCGCGCTGACCAATTGGCGTGCCTTCGTGTGTAAGTTGTTGGTCGATTCTGTTGGCAAAGAATCGAAGTGTGAGCGGCTCTGTAAGGATCAGCGTGAGCATAATCTCCATTGCGGCCAGCGGGCCGAGGATAGGGATCCATCCTATCCATCGTCGAGGTCGGGGTGATGCGACCGAAAGGCGATAGCTTTCAAAAGTGAACAACAGCAATATTAGTGTGCCACAGGCGCTATTAGCCAAATGGAAAGCTCACCAATGGTTATATTTACTAAAGATATCATTGCCAGCGTTGTGGACACCACGGGAGCCAGATATAGTACCAATCCGAATCGCGAGAATCGTACGGCGTCACTGGGGTGGAATATAAGCACTGATTCGTCAATTCCCATAGCGGCTCGAAACCGTCTGCCGCGTAATGAATTTGACTCGCCGGAGCTCACTGACTCAATATCTCGCTTAAGCTTGGATTCGAATCGCAAGAGTAGTGTCAACATGACTAAGATGGCCACTAGGCCCACGACGACTGCTTCCGCGTTGGACACGTCCATCGACCACGAGATCAACGCACCTAGGGTCCCGGCGATTGTCAGTGCGCTGGCGAGTGCCGTGATCATTTCGACGCGGGCCGCGGCTGACGTCATAGCCTGACGTACCCAGATCGATTCCAACCTTGCGAGCTCGCCTGCGCAATGCTCTACAACTTTGTCAAGCGATTGTCGCAAAGTGACAACGGCCGCACCAGTTGCTTCGTCCATGTCGCGGCGGAGCTCCATCGCCTGACGCAGCCGAGCGCGAAGCCGGTTCCTGCGAGTCTGCCCCACCACTTTCGCACCGAGCACTACGAGAGCTCCGGCAGCGGCCGCCAGAGCGCTGATCAACTGCGCGTCGAACTTCACCTCAACGGTTGTAGTGGTTCTCGGCCGCTCACGCCAGTGCTGAACTTACCCGGAGGTCGGGGTATAGGGCCGTGGTACTCGGATTTCTCTCTCTCTGCTCAAGATGGGCGCACCCTGATCTGACGGAATACTCGGCGGCAGGGAGTCGTGATGGCGGAGCGTGGTGTGTGGAAGCGGTGTGGGTGTCGATCCGGAGACGGGACGTCCATATGGGCCGTGCTGCCCTCGGCTGGCTGTGCGGGGGCACGGTAGCTGGTATTTCACGGTGGAGTTGCCGGGGCAGCGCGATGGAGGGCGGTGCCGGCTGCGGCGTGGTGTGTTTTCGTCGCGGGCGGCGGCTGTGCAGGCTCAGCGGTACTGGCGGGGTGAGGATGTCGATCCTGACCTGACTCTGGTGACGGTGGGGCAGTGGCTGGATATCTGGCTGGCCACCCGTCACGCAATTCGTCCCGCGATGCGGCGGATCTACACCCAGCTCGTGCGGGACTACCTCAAGCCCGGCCTCGGCAACGTCGCCCTGGCGGAGCTGACGATCGGACGGGTGCAGGCGATGTTCACCAGCCTGCTGCGAGCGAACGCCACGCGGGTCCAGCCGTTGTCGCCGACGACCTTGCAGCGGATACGTGGGGTGCTGCGTGCGGCGTTGAACGGAGCCATCCGGCGTGGACTGGTCACGAATAATCCGGCGCGGTGGGTGGAGCTGCCGTCGCTGCGACGGCCGCGAGCGGTGGCGTGAACGGAGGCGCGGGTCGCGGTGTGGCGGGCAACCGGGGAGCGTCCGCCGGTGGCGGTCTGGACGGCCGAGCAGACAGCCGTGTTCCTCCGGCACGCCGGGTCGCATCCGCTGCACGCGGTGTTCCACGTCGCGGCCCTGACCGGGTTACGGCGTGGTGAGATTCTCGGCCTGCGCTGGTGTGATCTCGATCTGGCTGGAGCGTCGCTGACGGTGACTCATCAGATTCAGGAGCGGGACGGTCGGGCGGTGATCTGTCTGCCGAAGTCCACGGCGAGCGGCCGTGCGGTGTCGCTGGATCGGGGTACAGTCGCGCTGCTGGTGGGGCTGCGGCCTGCGCAGCGTCGTGAGGGTAGGGGAGCTGCTGACGGGTGGGTGTTCGCGCGGGAGAACGGCAGTCATTGGAGCCCGAGTTACGTGTCGCACACGTTCCGGCGGCTGATCGAGAAGGCTGGTCTGCCCCCGGTGCGGTTCCACGACCTGCGTCACGGCGCGGCGACGCTGTCCCTGGCCGCGGGCAACGACCTGAAGACCGTGCAGGCACTGTTGGGTCACGCCAGTATCGTCCTGACCGCGGACACGTACACCAGCGTGCTCCCGTCGCTGGCTCAGGCTTGTGCGGAGGCGACCGCGAGCTTGGTTCGCCGCGCCGGTTACGACCGGGGCGGAAGATCTGCAGGTCAGGTGCTAGGTCTGGCCGGCAAGGGCGACGTCGAGCGGTCGGACACGGTCCGCGCCTCATCCGTGCCGGCGGGACTTCGGGTGGGACCCACAGCGGCCCCAGCTCGGACCCACAGATCAACAAAGCCCACCGACAGCGACCCTGAATTTGCAGGGAAACCGTTGGTGGGCTTTGCTTTCCGACTGTGCGCCATCAGGGACTCGAACCCCGAACCCGCTGGTTAAGAGCCAGCTGCTCTGCCAATTGAGCTAATGGCGCCGGTGTCTGCCGGAGGATTCCCTCGGCGACGTGGAAAAGATTAGCACCCCTCTCCGAGGCCGTTTCAGGGGGGTCCCCCAAGCCGGTTGTGGCATAGCTGCCCCGGCGTCGCGGCTGGTCGGGCACACTGTAGTCGGACATCGACGGCGAAACAGGCGGGTGGGCATGCGGGGTGTGACGGTGCGGCTGCTGGTGGCCGCCGGGTTGGTCGGGCTGGCCGGGTGCAGCAGTAGCCCTTCGGGTGAACCTCCCCGGGAGACTGCGCCGCCGCCGTCCAGTCAGAGCAAGCCCGCGCCGAAGCCCGCCACGCTCAGTCTCACGCCCGCCAAGGACGCGAAGGACGTCGCTCCCGGCGAGCCGGTGAGCGTCACCGTCAAGGACGGGAAGGTCGGGGACGTCAAGCTCACCGGGGCCGATGGCAAGGTCGTCGGCGGCAAGGCTCGGGCTGACGGCTCCGGGTGGGACTCCGCCGAGCCGCTCGGCTACAACAAGACTTACAAGCTGACGGCCACCGCCACCGGCTCCGACGGCAAGCCCGTGACGCAGGAGTCGTCCTTCAGCACCGTCAAGCCCGCCCGGCAGCTCGGCGTCTCGGTGAACCTCGGCGAGGGGGAGACCGTCGGGGTCGGGATGCCGCTCATCTTCACCTTCACCGGCAACGTCGCCGACAAGGCCGCGGCCGAGAAGGCGCTGAAGGTCACCGCGGAGCCGGCCACCGAGGGCGCCTTCCGCTGGTTCGGCGACAAGCAGGTCACCTGGCGGCCGAAGGACTACTGGAAGAGCGGCACCAAGATCAAGGTCGACGCCGCCGTCTACGGCAAGCCGCTCGGCAACGGCAGCTACGGCCGGGAGGACAAGGGGGCCAGCGCGACCGTCGGCGACAAGCTCGTCGCCGTCGCCGACGGCCAGACCCACCAGATGACGGTCACGATCAACGACAAGGAGGTCAAGACCATGCCGACCTCCATGGGCAAGCCCGGCCACAACACGCCGCAGGGCACCTACACCGTCATGAGCGAGCACACCGGCTACACGATGAACTCCGCCACCTACGGCGTCCCCGAGGACGCGCCCGGCGGCTACAGCACCTTCGTGCAGTACGCGGTCCGCCTGTCCTGGAGCGGCATCTTCTACCACTCCGCGCCCTGGTCGGTGCGGCAGCAGGGCCACAGCAACGTCAGCCACGGCTGCCTGAACCTGTCCACCGAGAACACGAAGTGGCTGATGGACACGTCCAAGAAGGGCGACATCGTCACTGTCCAGAACAGCGGCGGCCCCAAGCTCGAGCCGACCGACGGCTGGAGCTTCTGGCAGCTGTCCTGGGACGAGTGGCGGACGGCGGCGAACTAGTCCGAGCCGCGGACCAGCTCCCGCGCCTCGGCCTCGGTCGACACCGCGGGTCCCGAGCCCCACAGCGGCTTGTTCGCCGTCTCTCGGCTGAAGTACACCGCGACCGCGCCGATCGCGCCGGCCGCCATCAGGTACCAGGCCGGCCAGAAGTCGTGGCCGGTGGCGGAGATCAGCGACTGCATCACCAGCGGGGTCGTGCCGCCGAAGAGCGACACCGAGATGTTGAACGCGATGGACAGCGCGCCGTACCGGATCGCCGTCGGGAACAGCGCGGGCAGCGCCGCGGGCATCGACACCTCGAAGCAGAGCAGCAGCAGGCCCAGCCCCATCAGCCCGAGGAACGTGAGCACGAGCCCGCCGTCGTGGACGAGCAGCATCAGCGGCCAGGACAGCACGAGGAACCCCAGGCAGCCGGCCATCATCACCGGCTTGCGGCCGACGTGGTCGGTGATCCGCCCGCCGACCATGATGATGAGCATCATCACGACCATGACGACGATGATCAGCAGCAGGCCGTGGGTGGCGTCGAGGTGCAGCTGCTCCGACAGGTACGTCGGCATGTAGGACAGCAGCATGTAGTCGGTGACGTTGAACACGAGCACCAGGCCGACGCAGATCAGCAGCGCGGGCCAGTACTCGGTGAACATCTTCCAGAACGGCTCCCCGGACCGCCCCCGCTTCTCGGCCTCCTCGGCGTGCTTCTGGAACGCGGGCGTCTCCTCCAGCTTGAGCCGCATGTAGAGCCCGATGATGCCGAGCGGCCCCGCGACCAGGAACGGAACCCGCCACCCCCAGTCGAGCAACGTCTCGTGCGGCACCCAGGCCTTCATCCCGGTGACGACGGACGCGCCCAGCACGTACCCGGACAACGTCCCGAACTCCAGCCAGGACCCCATGAACCCTCGCCGCTTGTCGGGTGAGTACTCGGCGATGAAGGTGGTGGCGCCGCCGTACTCGCCTCCGGTGGAGAAGCCCTGCACCATCCGCGCGAGCACCAGCAGGATGGGCGACCAGACGCCGATCGAGCTGTACGACGGGATCAGCCCGATGCACAGGGTCCCGATGGCCATCATGATCATGGTGACGGCGAGCACCTTCTGCCGCCCGATCCGGTCGCCGAGCGGCCCGAACACGAGCCCGCCGAGCGGCCGCATCAGGAAGGCGGCGGTGAACGCGCCGAACGTCCCGATCAGCCGGACGCCGGGGGACACACTGGCCGGGAAGAACACCTCGGCGATGGTGTCGGCGATGTAGGCGTAGACGCCGAAGTCGAACCACTCCATGGCGTTGCCGAGCGCGGCGGCCCCCACCGCCCGCTTGAGCAACGACCGGTCGACGACGGTGATGTCCTCGTACCGCAGCTTCTTCTTACGACCCCGGATCTTCGGTGCTGAACGTGCCACCAGAACACCGTGCACCGGCATTCGGCCGCGCGCACGCTGAGCCATCCGGTCGTGAGCGTTGCCACGGACGGCGGAACGCAAAACCCCAGCTCGGACCGAAGATCCAAACTGGGGTGATGGGGTGAGCGACGGGTTTCGAACCCGCGACCTCCTGGACCACAACCAGGTGCTCTACCAGCTGAGCTACGCCCACCATCGCCGAGGGGATCCGCTTGCGATCACCTCGCTGGCAGTAATCGTAGCGGGTGCCCTCGACCGGTTTTCACCGGGTCACCTCTGGTGGTGTTCCTGCACTTCAGCGGCGGCGGCTTTGGCTTCTTCGCTGGTGGGGCCGGGCTGGGGGACGAAGGCGACGCGCCGGTAGTAGTCGAGTTCGCCGATGGATTCGCGGATGTCGGCGAGGGCCCGGTGGGCGAGGCCCTTCTCGGGCTTGGCGTAGTAGATGCGCGGGTACCAGCGGCGCACGAGTTCCTTGACGGACGAGACGTCGACCATGCGGTAGTGCAGGTGGGCGTCGAGCGCGGGCATGTCGCGGGAGATGAAGCCGCGGTCGGTGGCGATGGAGTTGCCGGCGAGGGGCGCGGTGCCCGGCTCGGGGACGTGCTCGCGGATGTAGTCGAGGACGCGGCGTTCGGCTTCTTCGAGGGTCACCGTGGAGCGGCGGACTTCTTCGGTGAGGCCGGAGTGGGCGTGCATCTCGCGGACGACTTCGGGCATCCCGGCGAGTTTTTCCTCGTCGGCGTGGATGACGATGTCGACTCCGTCGCCGAGCACGTTCAGCTCCGCGTCGGTGACGAGGGCGGCGATTTCGATCAACGCTTCCTTGCCGAGGTCGAGCCCCGTCATTTCGCAGTCGATCCAGACTAGGCGGTCGGTCACCTGGTGACCCTAACCCGACACGGGGATGCGAAGGGCGTTACCTGCGCGTACGGCGCGTTACGCTCCCGGTGTGGTCCAGGACACACGATCGGGGAGCTGCGAGTGACCGAGCAGGCGTCGCCGGCGAGTGAGATCGCCGCCGGGTATGCGAGTGAGGGTGCCGCGCTGGAGCTGGGCGCGGTGGTGATCGACGGGCAGGTGGACGCGGCCGCGGCCGTGCGCCTGCCGTTGGCGACGCTGAACCGGCACGGGCTGGTCGCCGGTGCGACCGGGACGGGCAAGACGAAGACGTTGCAGCTGATCTCGGAGCAGCTGTCGGCGGCCGGGGTGCCGGTGGTGCTCGCCGACGTCAAGGGCGACCTGTCCGGGCTGGCCGCGGCGGGCGAGGCGAACGACAAGGTCACGAAGCGTGCGCAGGAGCTCGGCGACGACTGGGCGGGCGCGGCGTTCCCGGTGCAGTTCCTGTCGCTGGGCACCGGCGGGAAGGGCTCGCCGATCCGGGCGACGATCACCAGTTTCGGGCCGGTGCTGCTGTCCAAGGTGCTGGGGCTCAACGAGACGCAGGAGTCGACGCTCGGGCTGATCTTCCACTGGGCCGACCAGCGCGGCCTGGCGTTGCTGGACACGAAGGACCTCCGGTCGGTGATCACGCACCTGACCAGTGACGAGGGCAAGGCGGACCTCAAGGGGATCGGCGGGGTCTCGGCGGCGACGGCCGGGGTGATCCTGCGTGCGCTGTCCAATCTGGAGGCGCAGGGCGGGGAGGACTTCTTCGGCGAGCCCGAACTGGACGTGCACGACCTCATGCGCGCTCGCGACGGCAAGGGCGTCGTCACGCTGCTGGAGCTGGACAACCTGCAGTCGAAGCCGGCGCTGTTCTCGACGTTCCTGATGTGGCTGCTGGCCGAGCTGTTCGAGGAGCTGCCCGAGGAGGGCGATCTCGACCAGCCGAAGCTCGTGTTCTTCTTCGACGAAGCCCACCTGCTCTTCGCCGACGCGTCGAAGGCGTTCCTCGAGCGCATCGAGCAGACCGTGAAGCTGATCCGGTCGAAGGCCGTCGGCGTGTTCTTCTGCACGCAGCTGCCCACGGACGTCCCGAACGCCGTGCTTTCGCAGCTCGGCGCGCGGATCCAGCACGCGCTGCGGGCGTTCACCCCGGACGACCAGGCGGCGCTGGCCAAGACGGTGAAGACCTACCCGAAGACGAAGTTCTACGAGCTCGACACGGCGTTGACGTCGCTGGGCATCGGCGAGGCGATCGTCACGGTGCTCTCGGAGCGCGGTGCGCCGACGCCGGTGGCGTGGACGCGGCTGCGGGCGCCGCGGTCGAAGATGGGCTCGATCGGCGACGAGGCGGTTGCCGCTGCGGTGTCCTCGTCGGACCTGCACGCGAAGTACGCCGAGACGATCGACCGGGAGTCGGCCTACGAGAAGCTGGCCGCGAAGGTCGCGGCCGCCCCCGAGCCTGCGCCGGCTCCCGCTCCCGACGCGCCGGCACCTGTGCCCGAGAAGGACGAGCCCGGCTTCATCGAGTCGGCGATGAAGAACCCGGCCGTGAAGTCGTTCATGCGGTCCGCGGCGAGCGCGCTGGGCCGGGAGATCACGCGCGGGCTGTTCGGCAACCGGAGGCGCTGACAAAACCTGACGCAAGCTGTCAGGTATGGCTGGCAGGCTGGCGCCACCTTCGAAAGGAAATCAGCCATGACCAGCACAGCCGCCGCGTCATTCGTCCTCGACAAGTGGGAACCGCAGGCGACCGACGAGGCCGGAGGCACCGAGTTCGCCCGGGTGGCGATCGGCAAGACGTTCACCGGGGCGGTCGAGGGGACCAGCACCGTCGAGATGCTTTCGGCGTCCAACGCGACTTCGCGTGCGTACGTCGCCTTCGAACGTCTCGAGGTCTCGGTCGACGGCCGGAAGGGCGGTTTCGTCCTGCACCACTCGGCCGACGACTCCGGCCTGGCGCTGAAGATCCTCACCGGCTCGGGCTTCGGCGAACTGGCCGGGATCGCCGGGACGGCGAGCATCGAGATCGACGAGGAGAAGAACCACCTCTTCACCCTCACCTACACGCTTTGAGCAGCACGAAGGCCGTTTCGAGAGCCCCCGATTGACTCTCGAAACGGCCTTCGCGGTGTTTTCCCGCTCCCCGAAGCGGGGGGACGGGCCGCCCCGACCACGGCCCGTCCGCGTCCTAGTTGTTCACGATCTGGTCGACGATCTTCTTGGCGTCGTTGATCGGGATGGCGAAGCCGATCCCGACGCTGCCCGCCGAACCGTTGGCCGACGCGGTCGGGCTGTAGAGCGCCGAGTTGATGCCGATCACGTTGCCCTGGGTGTCGACCAGCGCGCCACCGGAGTTGCCCTGGTTGATCGAGGCGTCGGTCTGGATCGCGGTGTAGCTGGGCGAGTCTTCGCTCTGGTTCGACGTGCGGCTGAACGGCGAGCGCTGCTGCTGCTCACCCTGCCCGATGTCGGACAGGTTCCGGTTCAGCGCGCTGACGATGCCGGTGGTGACGGTGTTCTGCAGGCCACCCGGCGAGCCGATCGCGACCACCGACTGGCCGACGACGAGCTTGCTCGAGTCGCCCAGGCCGGCCGCGGTCAGGCCGCTGGCGTTCTGGGCCTGGACCACGGCGATGTCCGCCTTGGTGTCCGCGCCGACCACGCTGGCCTGGTACTTCTTGCCGTCGGAGGTGGTGATGACGACGTTCTGGGCGCCGTCGACGACGTGCGCGTTGGTCAGGATCCGGCCGTTCGAGGTGAGGATGACGCCGGAACCGATGGCCTCGCCCTGGTCGGTCGTGACGTTGATCTGGACGACGCTCGGCGTCACCTTCGCCGCGACGGCGCTGACATCGCCGGAAGTGGAGTTCGCGACCGTCTGCCCGTTCGCCGCCGGCGTGCTGACCGACGTCGTCGCGCCGTCCGCCGAAGTCGTCGTGAGCCCGACGATCGCGGCGCCGCCGACGCCACCGACCAGCGCGGCGCCGAGCGCGGTCGCGCTGACGATCATCGCGACCCGGCCGCCCTTGCGCGGCTTGGCCTTCAGCGCCGTGGGCGCCGGGGAGCCCGGCGGCGGCTGCGGGGTGAAGAGCGGATTCGGCGCGGCCTGCTGCTGGTAGGCGTACTGCGCGTACGGCCCGTACTGCTGGGTGCTCTGGTGCGGCTGGTGCCCACCGGTTGAGGCGGGGCCGGGCCGACTCTCGTTCTCGGTCATGACACCAGATTCGCGCCCGTGCTTGTGAGCAGCCTGTGGAAATACCTCAGGCTTTGCTGAGAAGAATCAGCTGAGAAAACTCAGGTAATCCTCAGGCGTCAGACGAAGAACGACGGAACGTCCAGGGCACCTCCCGCCGCCTCGAACTCGTCGTGCACGGCCCTGCGCAGCTCGGCGTCGCCGAGGTAGTCGGCGGCGGTCAGAGCCAGCCCCAGCGCGCCGTCGCGGACTCCCTGATCGCCCGTCTCGGACCCGGCCGCGGCCGCGAACTCCTTGGTGTGCAACGCCACCGTCGGCCCCGAGATCGCCAGCATCGGGTGCAGCGCGGGCACGCGGTAGGAGAGGTTGCCGAGGTCGGTGGAGCCGGTGAGCGACTCCGGCACGATGCCCGGTGGGAGTGGCTTGCGGCCGGTGATCACCTGGTTGGCCGACCAGCGCCCGGCGAGCGCGGTGTTGAACCGGATCGGCAGGTAGGCCGGCTGGGCGTCCCAGATCAGCTCGACGCCGCAGCCGGTCATCGCCGCGGCGCCCTCGGCGATCGACGTCATGCGGGCGGCGAGGTCGCGCAGGGTATCCGGGGACTGGGACCGGAGGTAGAACAGCAGCGCGGCCCGCGCCGGGATGACGTTGGGCCGGGCGCCGCCGTCGGTGAATACGCCGTGGACGCGGTCGCTCTGCGGGAGCTGCTGGCGTAGCGCCGAGACACCTTGGTACGCGGCGACGGCGGCGTCGAGCGCGTTGCGGCCCATGAACGGCTGGGCGCTCGCGTGCGCGCCGACACCGTGGAAGACCATCTCCAGCTGACGCCGCCCGAGGAACGGGTGCAGCGCGATGTCGTGGCTGAACGGGTGCAGCATGATCACCGCATCGACGTCGTCGAACACGCCGGCGCGGGCCAGGATCTCCTTGCCGCCCCCGCCTTCCTCCGCGGGGGTGCCGATCAGGCTGACGCGGCCGCCGAGCCGCTCGGCGACGGTGGCGGCGCCGAGGAACCCGCCCGCGGCGGTGGTGCAGATGACGTTGTGGCCGCAGGCGTGGCCCAGCCCGGGCAAGGCGTCGTACTCGGCGAGGAGCGCGATGTGCGGGCCGTCTTGTCGTGGAGTGCTGACGCGCAGCGCGGTGTCGAGCCCGCCGACGCCGACCGTGGCCTCGTGGCCGTGGCGTTGCAGGAGATCGGCCAGGGCGCGGACCGACCGGTGCTCGGTGAATCCCTCCTCGGGGTGGGCGTGCAGATCTTGGCTCAATACCACCAGATCGGGTGAGCTGCGTTCGACCGCGGCGGTGACTTCGGCCCGCGTCACCTCGTCCGCGCCGGTGTGTGGCGAGGACAGCGGTTCGGCGGCCGCGACGGCGTCGGCGGTGGCCTCGACCAGGGAACGCAGGTAGCTGTCGTCGGGCGGGACGGGGGCGGTGTCGGTCATGGGGCGATGCTAACCGGGAGCTCCGACATTTTGTGGTGCTCGGCCCGCGACGATCTGCGTGACGCCGGCGTACCGCTCGCTGAGTTCCGTGAAGCCGCGGGCGCGTAGGCTCGCCGCGATTTCGCCGCGGTCGAACATCTTCTGGCCGCTCACGATCCCGCCGGCCGACTCGATCAGCCGCGCGGGCTGCCAGCCGCGGCGTGCGCTTGTCAGCAGCACGATCCGGCCGCCTGGTTTCAGTACGCGCGCGAAAGAGTCCAGCGCGGTTTCCGGCTCGGCGAACATGTGCAGCGCGGCGAAGCAGCAGATTCCGTCTACTGTGGACGGTTTCAGTGGGAGATCCACGGCGTCGGCACGCAGGTAGGCGACGGTGTCCGGGCCGCCCTCGGCGACGGCCTTGGCGAGCATGGTGCAGGCGCCGTCGAGGCCGATCGCGAGGCCGTCCGGGCCGACGGCCGCGCCGAACGCGCGGGTGAACCGGCCGGTTCCACAGGCGACGTCGAGCACGGTGTGGCCGGGTTTCAGGCGGAGGAGTTCCGTGGCGATCCTGACCTCGCCCGTCATGCTCGGCCCGAGCGGGCCCTTGAGTGCGCGGCCGAGTGTGGGACGCCAGTAGCGTTCGTAGACCTGTGGGAGCAGGGTGGTGCGCATCAGCCGCTGCGTGAGCCCGGTCGGCGGGCCGGCCTAATCCGCGGCGCCGAGCAGGTCGAGGTAGCCGTCGTCCGCCTCGGCCGGCGTCCCGAGCAGGGCCTGAAGACGATCGGATGCGCTGGTCGGCACGGGTTCTCCTCGCTTTCGGATACCGGCAGTATGCCAACTTCCCGGCCACTCGTTCGAGTGAACAAATCCGGGCTCAGGCGTTCGACGCCCGGAATTGTCGGTCCCCCTTCCTAACGTCGCAGGCGAGGTCCCGATCGGGCCCGATCCGAGGAGGTAGAGATGACGACGATGTCCCGTCCCTGTGGCGAGATCTCGGTAATGGGTGAGTTCGACCTGGCCGCGGCAGCCCGCTTCCTGACCGGTTTCGCCCCGGCCGGCGAGCCGGACGCCGAACCCGGCGCTCTGCGGGTGGCGTTCACGCTCGACGGCGAATGGACACCGGTGGGAGCGGTGCTGCGGCAGAGATCGCCCGGCGAGGTCACGGTCGAGGTCCACGGCCCGCCCGCGCACACCGACGCCGTGGTGGCGCAGGTGAGGAGGATGTGCTCGCTGGACATCGACGGCACGGCCTTCCCGCAAGCCGGCGCCCGTGATCCGGTGGTTTCCCTGTTGCAGGGGTTGCACCCGGGCCTGCGCCCGGTCTTGTTCGCATCCCCGTACGAGGCGGCGTGCTGGGCGGTGCTGAGCCACCGCATCTGGATGACCCAGGCGGTCAGACTGCGCCGGCGCTTGACCGAGCGCTACGGCACCGAGGTCGACGTGGGCGGCAGCAGGCTGAGGACGTTCCCGGCTCCCGCGGCGCTGGCGAAGGCGGAGTACCAGCCGGGCCTGCCGGGCCCGAAGCTTCCCCGCCTGAGAGCCATCGCCGAGGCGGCGACGGAGGGCAAACTGGACGCGGCGACGTTGCGCGCGATGCCGGCCGAGGAAGCGCTGAAGCAGCTGCAGTTGCTGCCGGGCGTCGGCCGCTTCAGCGCGGAGCTGATCCTGATTCGCGGTGCCGGTCACCCGGATGTGTTTCCCCGTAGTGAGACACGGTTGCACGAGATCATGCGCGAGGCGTACCACGCCCCGGACGCGGGAGTGGGGGAGCTGGCGGAGATCGCGGAGGCTTGGGCGCCGTTCCGAAGCTGGGCGTCGTTCCTGTTCCGCGTCGAGGGCGAGGCCCGGATGAGGGAGTCTCGATGACCTGACCCAGCCCCGCCGGCCCCGGTGCAACGCGGCCTGACCGGCTCGATTCGCGCTGGACTGGCCCGAGCCGGCTGGACCTGAGCTGTTCCGACCGGCTCGGCGCAAGCCGGCCCGACGCCTCGGTCCCTGACTCGCTTCGGCCCTGGCCGGCCCGGCTCGACCTGAATTGTTTCGACCGGCTCGACGGGAGCCGGCCATGGACCGCCTTGGCCCGCCTCGGCCTTGGCCCGGCTCGGCGCTGGCCCGCTTCGGCGCTGGCTCGGCCCTGGCCTGGCTCGGCCGAACCGCCCGAGCCGAGTCGGCCGAACCGCCCGAGCCGAGTCGGCCGAACCGCACGAGCCGAGTCGGCCGACTGGATCCGGGCCGGCTCGGGCCCGAGCTGGCCCTTGTCCGACCCGGGGCCGGTCTTGGGCCGGGAGGCGGCCTGGCGCCCGCCGGCGACCGGTGCGTGACCTGCTCGCCGAGCCTGGACCCGACCCAGCCCGGCAAGGCGTCGGCCCGGCGGTAGCCACCCCGAACCCTGCCCGCCCGCCGGCCGGGAGCCCGAAACCCGGCCGCCAAGTCAATCGACCAGACAGAAAGGAGACCACCACGACCCAATACCGGAAGCCGCGCAGCAGCAGACGGTGGGGACTCACAGTAGCCAGATATCGCCTGTGGTGAGGTGTCCGGGTGAGCTCGCCCGTTCCTTCCGCGCTCGGCGGCCCGGCCGGTGACACCCTGTCAGCACTCCGCGCGGCTGCCGCCACCGACACCGGGTCTCTGCTCGAGCAGGCCCAGGCGCCCGCCGTGATCACCCTGATCGCCGGTGGGGTGGCGCTGCTCGTCGTGCTGGTCGGCGGTACGCCGTGGCGGCGGGCGCGCAACGTCGTCACGATGGTGCACGAGGCCGGCCACGCGCTGGCCGCCGTGCTGGTCGGGCGGCGGCTGCAGGGCATCAAGCTGCACTCGGACACCTCGGGCGTCACCGTCTCGCGCGGCAAGCCCGAGGGGCCGGGCATGGCGTTCACCGCGATGGCTGGGTACCTGGCGCCGTCGGTCCTGGGGCTTCTGTTCGCCAGCCTGCTGGGTGCCGACCTGGTCGGCACGGTGCTGGTGCTGATCGCGCTGCTGCTGCTCGGTGTGCTGGTGATGGTGCGCAACGCGTACGGCGTCTTCACGGTCGTCGCCAGCGCTGCGGTGCTGGCGCTGATCGCGTTCGTCGCTCCAGTCGAGCTGCAGGCTCCGTTCAGCTACCTCGTGACGTGGTTCCTGCTGTTCGCAGGCGTGCGGCCGGTCGCCGAGCTGCAGATCAAGCGTCGGCGGGGGCAGGCCCGCGACTCCGACGCGGACCAGCTGGGCCGCTTGACCGCGGTCCCGCCGATCCTGTGGGTCCTGGTCTTCGCGGTGGCGACGGTCAGCTGCCTGATCGCCGGCGCGCTCTGGCTGCTGGAGCCCGTGGCCAAGTGAGCCGCGGCGCCTGACGGCGGACGAGCCTGTCCGCGGTGGAGCCCGTGGCCGGTCACCGGCGTGCATGCGGCAAACTGGTGGTCCGCGCGGAGGGAGACGTAACGATGGACGAGGTCGCCAAGGCCGTCGAAGAGTGCGCACGGGCGGCGAAGCTCGCCGCGCCGTCGCTGGCTGCCGCAAGCGCCGAGGCCGTCGATGGCGCTCTCAGCGGGATGGCCGAGCGGCTGCTCGCGCACCGCGACGAGATCCTCGAGGCGAACCAGGCCGACGTCGAGCGCGCCAAGGCCGACGGGATGAGCGCCGGCCTGCTCGACCGGCTCACCATCACCCCGGAGCGGCTCACCGGCATGGCCGAACAGCTGCGGCTGCTCGCCGGCGCGCCGCACCAGGAGCGCTCCGTCGACGTCTCCACCCTGGACGGCGGGCTGCGGCTGGTCGAACGGCGGCGGCCGGTCGGCGTCATCGGCGCGAACTACGAGGCGCGGCCGAACGTCACCGTCGATGTGGCTTCCCAGCTGGTCAAGTCGCGCAACGCCGGCGTACTGCGCACCGGCTCGGCCGCGCTCGGGTCGGCCCAGCGGCTGCGGGAGGTCGTCATCGCGCCGGCGCTCGCCGAGGCGGGCATCGACGCCGACTGCGTCCAGCTCGTGCCGCGCGTCGAGCGCGAGGCCGCGTCCGCGCTCGTTCGGCTGCCCGGCCTCGTGCCGCTGGTGATCCTGCGGGGCAGCGGGGACAGCACGCGGGCCCTCGCCACCGAGGCGGCCGTCCACGGCGTGCGCACCCTCGCCCACGCCGACGGCGGTGGCGTCCTCTACGTCGACCGTGGCGCGGACGTCACCAAGGCGCGTGACCTCGTCTACGCGAGCCTCGACAGGCTGGGCGTCTGCAACCGGCTGAACCTGCTGCTCATCCACGAAGACATCCACGACGACGCCTGGCCGGCGATCTCGGACGCGCTCGCCGAGCGCGGCGTCACGCCTTCGCTCGCCCCGCACGAGCACCCGATCGGCTACGAGTGGGCGCTGGACTCCGACCGCGAGGCGACCGTCACCGTCGCGAAGGTCGGCTCGCTCTCCGACGCCGTCGAGATCGCCAACGAGCGCACGTCCGGCCTGGCAGCGGGCATCACCACCGAGGACGAGTCGGCCGCCGACGCCTTCTTCGACGGCTACACCGGCACGGGCGTCTTCTGGAACGCCCCGACCCGCCTCCTCGACGGCTTCAAGCTGCTCGCCGTCCCGGAAACCGGCATCAACCTCGACAAGGTCCCCGGCCCCCGCGGTCCGGTGACCTACACCGACCTCTACGTCCGTCAGTACGCGGTCCTGCCGGCCTGATTCGGACGGCGTCAGCGCGTCGGCGGGACGCCGGCGAGCCTGCGGAGCTCCTTGACCGTCTCGGCGGCGTTCGTGACCAGCTCGGACGGCCCGTCGGCCTCGCCGGAGTAGCGGTAGATCGCCGTCGGGCCGTCGCTGATGGCGATGGCCGCGACCAGGCGGCCTTCGGGGTCGCGGGTGAGCCCGGTCGTCACCGACACCTCCCGGCCGACGGTGTCGACCGTGGTGAGTGTCCGCTCCTTGTACCAGCCTCGCGTTGTCATGATCAAAATGCTCCGGGGGAATGGGCACGACAGGGGGATACGTCCTAGGACGCCGGGACCGCCCCGCGCGTTACGGCATACTGGCCGGGTGATCTCCCGGCCGCACGTCCTGCTGTCCGCCGCGCAGTCGCTCGACGGCTACCTCGACGACAGCTCGCCCGAGCGGCTCGTGTTGTCCACAGAGGACGATTTCGCCGTCGTCGACCGGTTGCGGGCCGAGGCCGACGCCATCTTCGTCGGGGCCGGCACCGTGCGGGCCGACAACCCGCGGCTGCTCGTCCGCTCTCCCGAGCTGCGGCGGCAACGCCTGGAGCAGGGGAAGCCCGAACAACCCGTCAAGGTCACCGTGACCACCCGCGGCCTCGATCCGGACGCGCAGTTCTTCACCGTCGGGGACACCGAAAAGATCGTCTACGCCCCACCCGGCGCCGCGGACGCGCTCAAGCACGTCGCCACCGTCGTCGACGCGGGCGACCCGCCCGACTTCGGGCGCATCCTCGACGACCTCGGCGCGCGCGGCATCGAACGTCTGCTGGTCGAGGGCGGCGGCGGGATCCACACGCGGTTCCTCACCGAAGGCCTCGCCGACGAGCTGCGGCTCGCGATCGCGCCGTTCTTCGTCGGGCAGCCGGACGCGCCCCGGTTCGTCGGGCCCGGCCTGTACCCGCGGCCGCTCGTGCTGACCGCCGCGAACGAACTGCAGGGTATGGCGATCCTCGAATACCGCGCCGCCGACGAGCCGACCGGCCGGGACGTCCAGCGCCTCAAGGAAGCCATCGCGCTCGCCGCCGAGTGCCCGCCCAGTCACACCTTCCGGGTCGGTGCCGTCATCACCGACGCCGACGGCGAAGTCGTCGCCACCGGGCATTCCGGCGAGGGCGACCCGAACAACCACGCCGAAGAAGCCGCGCTGGCCAAGTGCGCCGGTGACCCGCGGCTGGCCGGCGCCACCATGTACAGCTCACTGGAACCGTGCAGTCACCGCAGTTCGCACCCGCGCAGCTGCACGCAGCTCGTCCTCGACGCCGGCATCCCGCGCGTCGTGTTCGCCTGGCGGGAGCCGCCGGTCTTCGTCGACGCCCGGGGCACCGAGCTGCTGCGGCAGGCCGGGCGGCGCGTCGTGGAGGTTCCCGCGCTGACCCCGGAGGTCCAGCGCGAGAACACCCACCTCGACTTCTGAAACTCGCGAAGAGGTCAGCAGGCGCCGTTGTCCTGCCAGACGCCCCATTCGCCGGTGGTCCCGGGCTCCTCGCCCTGCGTCCACCACTTGGCGGTCCACTTGTGGCTGTTGTGCGAGACGACGTTGTCCTTGACGTAGACCTTCGTCCGGTCCCACTCCGCCGCGGTGCACGAGCCGCCGCCCGGCGTGGTCGGGGTGGTCGTCACCGGCGGGGTCGTCTGCGGCGGCGTCGCCCCGGCGAAGCGGACGCTGAACTTCGTGAAGTCCCAGTCGTTCTGCGGGACGTTGCTGCAGACGCCGTTGTCCGTGGTGCCGACGCACGCGCGGTCCCGGTTGACCGACCAGAACGTGAAGCGGCCGAGGCCGTGGCTGGTCGCGTAGTCGTACACCGTCTGGAAGTCCGCCGTGTAGAACATCTCGGACGCGTCCGACTTGCCGTTCATGCCGGAGAAGCCTTCGTGCGAGTACGCGGTGGCGCTGTCCCAGCCCATGTGGGACATCAGCAGGCCGTGGAGCGCCTCGAGCGCCGACACCTGCGACGAACCGCCGTTGAAGCCGCCGTCGAAGGGCATGATCGAGAAGTTGTTCGGCGTGAAGCCGATCGACTTCGCCTGGTCGATCAGCTGGGTGCCGAACCAGCCGGTGCCGGCCGCGGTACCCGGCATGGTCACCGAGACGAACAGGCCGGGGTTGTTGGCCTGCAACGTCTTCGCAGCGCCGAGCTCGTTCGCGATCGCGGCCGTGTTCTCGTACTCGGGCTCTTCGAGGTCGAAGTCGATCGCCTTGAGCGAGTACTTCGTGATGACCTGCTGGTACGCGGCGGCCGTCGCGGCCACCGTGCCGCAGGTCTGGCCGAGCTTGGTGCCGCCGTACCCGCCGACGGACACCGAGACGTCGCCGCCCGCGCCGCGGATCCGCGAGATCACGCCCGCGACGGCGGTGTCGGACGAGACCGCGGACGTGCCGTCCCAGGTGGGGCTGCAGCCGCCGCCGTTCGGGGCGAGGATGAACGCGAGCTGGAACGCCTTGAGCCCGGTCGCGTTCATCACGGTGATCGGGTCCGGCGGGTTGTTGCTCTGGGGCATCAGGTACGGCGCCGCGGCGTACCAGTTGTTGCTCAACGCCGCGGTCGCCGACGGTGCGCCGAGCACGAGGCTGACGGCGGTGGCGGCGAAAGTGGCGGCGGCGAGCCCGACGGCGGCCAGTCTGCTCCTGCGCATGAGCTGTCCTCCCGGTGGGGATCGAGGTGGACAGATCATTGGACTAGACCATTGATGAAGTCAAGGCGCGAAAGTCGGTTGGGTGGAAAGCGCGGGCGAAAAGCGCCGGAATATCCGAAATTCGTCCACGGGACGAGCCGGGCAGGTCACGCCGCGGGCAGCGACACGACCACCACCAAGCCGCCGTCCACGCGAGCGCTCGCCGTCACCTCGCCGCCGTGGGCGTGCGCCACCGAGCGCACGATCGACAACCCGAGCCCGGTCCCTTCCGCCGCCACGCGGGCGCGGCGGTGGAACGGGTCGAACAACGCCGGCACCTCGGCCGGCGGGATCACCGGCCCGCTGTTCGCGACCTCCAGTTCCACCCGTCCCGGCCGCGACCGGGTCGCCACGCGCACCCAGCCGCCGGGCACGTTGTGGCGTGTCGCGTTCTCCACCAGGTTGGCGGCCAGGCGCTCCAGCAGCACCGCGTCGCCCGCCGTCACCGCTTCGGCCAGGGACTGTTCCACCTCCGGCGGCGCCACCTGCGCGACCAGCGCCGCGAGATCCACCGGGCTCCGCGAGGTCAGCGCGCTCTCCGACTTCGCCAGCAGCAGCAACCCGCTGATCAGCTTTTCGTTCCGCGCGTTGATCCGCAGCAGCTTGCCGCCGAGCTCCCGGACGTCACTTCCGCGGCGCATCGCCACCTCGACCAGGGACCGGTTCAACGTCAGCGGCGTGCGCAGCTCGTGCGACGCGTTCGCGACGAACCGCCGCTGGGCGTCGAACGACCGGTCGAGGCGCTCGACCATCACGTCGAACGCGTCGGCGAGGTTCTTCACCTCGTCGTCGGGCCCGCACAGGGCGATCCGCGCCTGCCCGCCCGGGTCGGCCGCCGCGGCGATGCGGCGCGCGGTCTCGGTGACCTGCCGCAGCGGTGCCAGCGCCCGCCCCGCCACCAGCCACCCGAGACCGGCCGCCAGCACCGCGACCGCGCCGAGGGCGATCGCCCCC